>JAITRG010000009.1 GCA_031288515.1 Tannerellaceae bacterium | reverse complement strand
ATAGAAAACGGGTATGTTTCATTTCTGATTGTCCTCCGGGACATTCATTATCTTGTGTTCATGGAACCTCTGACGAGGTTTTGTTATTGGAGATTGTTTTCTATTGATATGTATGCCCTGACGGGCAAGCGGCATTTTTTACCGGGCTATTTAGCGCTATTCTTTTGGCGGACGTACGATAAATACGGCGGTTTGGGAACCTTGCAGTGATAACAGGATCCGAAAATCGGGACGGCGGGGGTTCCGGAGTGACTGCGGGATCGGATTTTCGAGACGCTGGAGGTTACGCAGTGAGTGCGAGACCGGATTTTCGGGACGGCGGAGGTTTCGCAGTGACTGCTAGACCGGTTTTTCGGGACGGCGGAGGTTTCGCAGTGAGTGCTAGACCGGTTTTTCGGGACGGCGGAGGTTTCGCAGTGAGTGCGAGACCGGTTTTTCGGGACGGCGGAGGTTTCGCAGTCACTGCAGGGCCTTAAAATCGGGGCGCTGGGGGTCTTGTAGCGGCTACAGGGCCCGAAATCCGGCTATTTGCGTGAGGATAGAAGCGGACAGCCCGACCCGACCGAAGGGAGGGGCGTTGCGTGAGGGATGGCAGCGGAAAGCCCGGAGGGAGCCGCAGGCGAGCGAGGACTTGGAGCGGACAGCCCGACCCGACCGAAGGGAGGGGCGTTGCGTGAGGGATAGCAGCGGAAAGCCCGCAGGGAGGCGCAGGCGAGCGAGGACTTGGAGCGGACAGCCCGACCCGACCCGAAGGGGAGGGGCACGCCCTGCTCTCCCTGTTCTCCCTGCTCTCCCTGCTCCTCTTTGTTCCTCTCTGTTCCTCTCTGCTCTCTGTGGCTTGAGGGGGCGGGGTTGACAGTGTTATTTTTAAATGGCGGGCTGTCGTATTTTGTTTATCTCATGTTAAATTACGGATAAACGTTGGGGGTGCGTTAAAAAAATACGTATCTTTAGCGTCGAATTGATGTGGACAGATTTGATTTGCTTGCAACCACAGGAAAAAATGCTAAAAACAATGAACTTTTTTGATTGTCGTCTTCCGGCAGGTTTGTTAAATCCCTCCTTCAATTCAGAAAGTAACGTAAGGCCCCCGTTAAGGCTTTGCTATTTTTAATACATTAATACCTGTTAAAGAAATGAGTTATTTATTTACCTCCGAATCGGTGTCTGAAGGGCACCCCGATAAAGTGGCCGATCAGATATCGGACGCTTTGCTTGATGAGTTTCTCGCTTACGACCGGAACTCTAAGGTAGCTTGCGAAACCCTTGTTACAACCGGGCAGGTTGTGCTGGCTGGAGAAGTTAAATCGAGCGCTTATGTAGATGTGCAAGAAGTGGCGCGTCATGTAATCGAACAAATTGGCTATACTAAAAGCGAGTACCAGTTTGAAGCCAAATCGTGCGGCGTGTTTTCATCCATTCACGAACAAAGCGGGGATATAAACCGTGGCGTGGAACGTAAAGACCCTTACGACCAGGGCGCCGGCGACCAGGGGATGATGTTCGGTTATGCGACTAATGAGACGGCTAATTATATGCCTCTCGCCTTGGACCTGTCGCACAGTTTGCTGCAGGAACTGTCGTTCATACGCAAAAACGAACCGGAGCTGATGCCTTATCTGCGCCCGGATGCTAAAAGCCAGGTTACGATTGAATATGAGGATAACGGTTCGCCCCGCCGGATCGATACCATTGTCATATCTACGCAGCACGACGAATTTATCGAGCCGGAAGGTATTACGCAGGAGGAGGCCGATCGTGCCATGCAGCAGCGTATTGCCCTGGATGTGAAGAATATTCTTATCCCCCGCGTAAAAGCTTCTTATCCTGTTTATGTACAGGCTTTATTTAATGACGGTATCACCTGTCATGTGAATCCTACCGGAAAGTTTGTTATCGGCGGGCCTCACGGAGACACGGGATTGACGGGGCGGAAGATTATTGTAGATACCTACGGCGGCAAGGGAGCGCACGGCGGCGGGGCCTTTTCGGGCAAAGATCCTTCCAAGGTAGACCGTTCGGCAGCTTATGCGGCCCGTCATATTGCAAAGAACCTTGTTGCGGCGGGAGTTTCCGACGAGATACTGGTACAGGTATCCTATGCTATCGGCGTAGCGCAGCCTGTGAATATATTCGTCAACACTTACGGACGTTCAAAGGTGGGTCTTAGCGATGGCGAAATTGCAGTTAAAACAGGGCAACTGTTTGACATGCGCCCCAAAGCCATTGAAGAGCGTTTGAAGTTACGTAATCCTGTCTATCTGGAAACGGCTTCATACGGGCATATGGGGCGTAAACCGGAAATAAAAACAAAAACATTCAACTCGCGCTATAATCCGGAACCGGTAAGTGTGGAAGTAGAGTTGTTTACCTGGGAGAAGTTAGACTGCGTCGCACAGATAAAAGAAGTCTTTAATCTGTGACAGGGCGCAAGCCGTAAGTCGGACAGTCCGGATCATTTCCGGCTTCCGGCTTCCGGCTTTCCGTTTTCTTTACTTTCTTGAATAAGTCGGAGGCGAAGATAAAATCGTTCAGGGCTTCATTGTTTGAATTTATTATCTGATGTTTGTCTCCCTGCCATTCCTTTACGCCTTCTTTAATAAACAGTATGTTTTCGCCGATATTGATGACGGAGTTCATATCATGCGTATTGATGATCGTCGTCATTTTATATTCCACCGTAATATCATGGATGAGGTCGTCAATCAATAAGGCGGTCTTCGGGTCCAGTCCCGAGTTGGGCTCGTCGCAAAACAAATAGCGTGGATTCAGGGCAATCGCCCGCGCTATTGCCGCCCGTTTCATCATCCCGCCGCTTATTTCGGGCGGATAGAGATGCTCGGCGTCGAGAAGATTGACGCGTTCAAGGCAAAACATCGCCCGCTTTTCGCGCTCCCTGTAAGAATCGCCGGAGAACATGTCTAAAGGAAACATCACATTTTCCAGCACTGTCATGCTGTCAAACAAAGCTGAGCCTTGAAACAGCATGCCCATCTCGCGGCGAAGTATATTTAATTCCTTCTTGCCCATACCAATCAGTTTCCGTCCGTCATAAAAGATCTCTCCCGAGTCGGGCCGTATCAGTCCAATACTGTTTTTCAGTAAAACCGTTTTCCCCGATCCGCTCCGTCCAATGATCAGGTTTGTTTTACCGGTTTCAAAAACGGCGCTGATATCATGTAAAACGGTTCGTCCTTCAAATGATTTGGTGAGATTTTTAATTTCAATCATGTTATGTAAGCATTAAGTGGGTCATAATTACGTCGGCCAGTAAAATCATGATACTGCTCATTACAACGGCATTCGTACTGGCTTTCCCAACATCGAGCGCGCCGCCTTTTACATTATACCCAAAATAGGCGGCAATGGATGATATGAGAAAAGCATACACAACGGATTTGATGATAGAATACCAGATGTAATAAGAGTTAAAATAAAATTGCAACCCATATTCAAAGGAAGAAGGCGTCATCTGCGTATCCAGGTAGCTGGCGCCAATACCTCCGATTATTCCGGTAAACATGCTGAAGATAACAAGTACGGGGATAAACAGCATCAGTCCGGCTATCTTGGGCATAATAAGAAAATTAGCCGAATTGACTCCCATGATCTCCATCGCGTTGATCTGTTCGGTAATACGCATGGTTCCTATTTCCGAGGCAATATTGCTTCCCACCTTCCCGGCCAGGATCAAACACATAATAGACGATGAGAATTCAAGCAATATAATCTCGCGCGTAGTATATCCTATTGTAAATTTAGGAATTAACGGCGAATTTATATTCAATGATATCTGGATAGCAATTACCGTACCGATGAAGACGGATATAATAACGACAATCCAAAGCGAATCAACTCCAAGTTTGTATATTTCCCGGATCAGTTGTTTGAAAAACATACTCCAGCGATCAGGAACAGCAATAGCTTTTTTCATCAACAACACATATTCTCCCAGGCTGTGCAACGACTCATTCATGCGGATATCCATTAATTAAGAGTGCAAAGATAACAGAAATAATCAGAATACGAACGGCTGGCTGTACGGCGCCGGTACCGGCGCAAAAGATATTAATTTAAAAGGGGGTACCTTCACAGGTGCCCCACTTAAAACTAACCCTAAATTAACAATTAGTTAATTCACAAAAAAGATAAGACGACTTTCATTCGAGAAAGTGTTTTCACTGGGAACAAAGGTAGCACAAAAACAGCGTCGATAAAGCAACTTTCGTTTTTTTTATTTACGTATTAAGGAAATAATTAAGATCGTTTGTTCTAAAAATCGGAAAAATCATATGGGTTCGCCAAATAAAGTGGCGGAAGAGACATGAGTTATCCGTACATTGACAAAATCCCCCACATGAAATTGTTTTTTGTCAAAAATAACGACTTTGTTCTGGCTGGTCCGTCCGAACAGTTGTTCGCGCGAACGTTTGGAGAAACCTTCGACCAGTACCTCAAATTCTTTGCCTGTATCGCGTTTGTTGCTTTCTTCCGATAATTGATTTTGCAAATCGATCATGCCTTGCAGTCGGCGCAGTTTCTCTTCTTCGGGGACGTTGTCGGCCAGATGTTTCGCCGCATACGTTCCGGGGCGTTCCGAATACTTGAACAGGAAGGATGAATCATAGCTTACTTCTCTCATTAACGAAAGTGTTTCCATATAATCCGCTTCCGTTTCCGAATGGAAACCGCAAAAGAGATCGGTAGATATGGCGCAGTCCGGCAAAATACGCTTAATGGCGGCAATACGTTCAAGATACCATTCGCGGGTATATTTACGGTTCATGGCTTTCAGTATACGCGAGCTTCCCGACTGGGCCGGCAAGTGTATATGCTTACATATATTATAACAGGCAGCCATCACATGCAGCGTTTCGTCGCTCATATCTTTCGGATGCGAAGTTGTAAAACGAATACGCATAGCCGGCGCTTCCCGGGCTACCTTCTCTAATAATAAGGGAAATGTAACGATCCTGTCGCCCTCTTCGAAACGATATGAATTAACATTTTGCCCTAACAGCGTTACTTCCCTGAATCCCTGTTCCTTCATGTCGCGCACTTCATTCAGGATACTTTCAACGTCGCGGCTACGCTCGCGCCCCCGGGTATAAGGAACAATGCAATAGGTGCAAAAATTATTACATCCCCGCATAATAGAGATAAAACCGGAGATTTTCGCCCCGCCTATTTTAAGAGGTATAACATCCTTATAGGTTTCCTGCGTCGATAATTCCACATTAATAGCTTTCTCGCCCTGTTCAACGGCGCCCACTAAATTGGGCAGGTCCATATATGAATCGGGGCCTGCCACCAAATCTACCTGATGTTCGTTAATCAGGGATTCTTTTACCCGTTCGGCCATACATCCCAGAACGCCGATAATAAGATGCTTCTTTTTCTTTCGGAGCGACTGCAGGTATTGCAAGCGGTTGTATATTTTTTGTTCCGCATTGTCTCTGACCGAACAGGTGTTGAGGAGTATGGCGTCTGCTTCTTCCATTTTCTCCGTTATTTCATACCCGTCCATTTGCATGACCGAAGCTACCACTTCGCTGTCTGTTACATTCATCTGGCAACCGTACGTTTCAATAAAAAGTTTTCGTTCTCTTTTGTTTTCAGACATATATCTATACTTTTTTAATACTTTACTCGCTTTTCAAACTATTAATAAAACTTAAATGTATTATTTTATTAAAAATACTTTTGAAAAAAATTGCGCATGCAAAACTCTTATTCTACATTTGTGCTGAAAAACGTAAATTTTTTCATAGTTAAGGTTTTGGTTAAATCGAATAAGGATGGCTGCGAAGTTATCCTTATTTATTTTTACAGCTATCTCATTCTTTTTCTTTCCATATTATAATATTATTCCTATATTTGGAGCACAAAAGTAATCAAAGTTATGGACAACCTGGGCGACTGGCTTTATATTGTTATTTTAATTGCTGTTGGGATCAGCAGTCTTTTCAGTTCTGCTAAAAAAAAGAAACAGGCCGGACAAGCGCCCCGGCAACCCATACCGAGCGCAGAAAACAAAGGAGGCAATACGCCAAAGCCCAAAAGCTTTTGGGAGTTGCTGGAGGAAATGCAGAATGGGGGACAAATACAGGAAGAAACGCCCCGGCCTGCGCCTCAACCCGTCGTTATAACAGAAAAAAAGAAAAAAACGCAGGAGAAAAAGAAACCGGCCAAAACATCCGTATCCGCTTATAACAGCGAAGGAACAAGCGCTTTCAGGTCTGCGCCGGACGATCAACCGCTGGATTTAATCAGCTTATCCGAAGAAGAAGCTTTTGCGCTGCAGGTTGATTCTTTCCGTAACATCGACGATGTGAAAAAAGCTATTATATACTCGGAAATACTCAATCGCAAATATTAAATCGTAGATTCTTTTTAATACCTTTGCGGCCTTAGAGTTATAAAATATTACAGGTATTTATCTTACATTTTAATTTTACTATCATGGCATTAAAATTTATTACGCCCGAAGAAGCCGCTTCGTTGATTCATCATGACGACAATGTGGGCTTTAGCGGTTTTACTGCTGCCGGATGTCCCAAAGCCGTTCCGGCAGCCATTGCAAAAAGAGCAAGGGAAGAACATGAAAAAGAAAATCCGTTTCAAATAGGAATATTCACCGGAGCTTCAACCGGCGACAAACTCGACGGAGAACTTGCGCGCGCCAAAGCAATTAAATTTCGTACCCCTTATCAATCCAACCCGGATTTGCGCGCGCTTTTAAACGCCAGGGAAACGCACTACTTCGACATACATTTATCGGAATTGGCGCAGAACTTGCGTTATGGCTTTTTAGGAAAAGTAAATACAGCCATTATCGAAGCTGCCGACGTTACGGAAAACGGAGAAATTATCCCTACGAACGCTGTTGGCATCACACCGACCATTTGCCGTTTGGCTGATCGTATTATCGTAGAATTAAACAAAAAACATCCGAAGGAAATTCGTGGCATGCACGATATCTACGAACCGGAAGACCCGCCCCGCCGCCGTGAAATTCCTGTTTATACGCCTTCCGACCGTATTGGGAAACCGTATGTAAAGGTTGACCCGTCAAAAATCGCCGGCGTAGTAGTAACCGAAGAAAAGAACGAAGGCGGCGCATTCACCCCGATCGATGACGCAACAATGGCAATCGGACAAAACGTGGCGGCATTCCTCGTTGGAGAAATGAAAGCCGGACGGTTGCCGAAAGAATTTGTGCCTTTACAGAGCGGCGTAGGAAACGTAGCGAATGCCGTATTGGGCTGCATGGGCGAAAACAAAGACATACCGAACTTTTATGTATACACGGAAGTGATACAGGATTCTGTCATTAAATTAATGAAAGAAGGGCGCGTACTGTTTGCCAGCGGTTGCTCGCTGACCGTCAGCAATGAAGTAATGGACGATATTTACGCAAACCTCGATTTCTTTAAAGATAAAATATTACTTCGTCCGCAGGAAATATCCAACAACCCGGAAGTAGCGCGCCGCATGGGATTGGTTGCTATCAATACGGCGCTGGAAGCGGATATATTCGGAAATATCAATTCAACGCACGTATCCGGCACGCGGATGATGAATGGCATTGGCGGTTCGGGAGACTTTACGCGTTCGGCCATGTGTTCGATCTTTACCACGCCCTCTACCGCCAAAAACGGTAAAATCAGCGCTTTCGTTCCGATGGTATCACACGTAGACCATAGCGAACATTCAGTAAAGGTTATTATTACCGAATATGGCGTGGCCGACTTACGGGGAACGTCGCCGATACAGCGCGCCCGCAAAATAATAGATAATTGCATACATCCCGATTATAAACCTCTGCTTAATGAATATTTGGGAATGAGCGTGAAAGGACATACGCCGCAGCATTTAAAATGCTGCTTTGCCTTCCATCAGGAATTAGCGAAAAGCGGCGATATGCGGAATGTTGACTGGAGCCACTATCTATAATGCCGTCCAGACAAAAAAATAACCACAGGCCTGATCGTCTGTGGTTATTTTTTTTATTCCCGTATTTTGGTAAACACTAATGATGATTCCCCGCTGCCCTCCGGAACCATTTCTATCTGATAAGTCCCAATCTTTATTTTAATAACCTTGCCTTCATCCGGTCGCAAGGTAGTTACCGGATATTCAAACGTATACGTTCCATTTACAATACGCGGCTCTTCTTCTTCTTCATAAATTCCATCCAGGTTTCTGTCGTACTTGGTATTCTTAGTAAGAATAAATGCAGTATTCGTGAAATCCAGCCGGTAATTCTCCTGATAGGAATATGTTAAATCGCCGCTGTCCGTATACTTGGAACCAAATTTAGTAAGTTTCCACCTGGTGCCTTCAATAAAATTATTCGAAGGTTTCTCATCATCCGAACATGAAATAAGGAGCGACGCCCAAATCATCAAAAACACGAACCTTTTCATATAAATGTAATCTTTATTAAAATGACTAAAACTGCAACTTTATTACCTCGCCATATGCCGAAGTATACGCCAACGCTTCTTCAATACTGTATTCGCCGGCATATACACGGGCGCTTCTCAATACGCCTCCATGGGTAAATATGCATATCCGCCGATAATTGCCTTGCCTTACCCCGTCGAGGAAAGCGGCTACTCTTTTATATTGATCGCTGAACGATTCGCCGCCGGGAGCAGGGACGTTTATACAGTCTTCAAACCATTCTTTCGAGCGGGCATCCGTTAATTCATCCCATGATTTCATTTCCCACTCTCCAAAATTCAATTCTTTCAGCCTGTCATCGCGTATGGCGTCCGGATAACCGCAATAATCGGCCAAACGCACACAGCGCGTCAATGGGCTGCACCATACGTTATCAAAAACAAGCCCCGCCAGGTTTTTCTTCACCGCTTCGGCTTCGGCTTCAAATGTATCGCTTAATCCTGCATCGGTGTGCCCATAGGCATATCCGGAAGGGACATTAACCGATGTATGCCGTACCAGGTATATTTCCATCATTCTTTAGTTAGTTTGCCTTCCAGATAGGCTTTCCTTTTTATCGCTTTTTCGCGCTCTCTCAGTAAGGTGTCGACGTCGCTCAATACGGTAGCCAGGTCGTACGTGGCAACAAGCGCTTTCTTATCGGCGTCGGCCATATAAATCGTATAAGCCTTGCCGCCCGTATATTCCACTTTTATGCGTTCGCCGGCATTTGCATAAATAAATTTCACCGCATCAACGGCATTTTCTCCTTTATAAGTGACTACTTCCGTTGTATTACCCAAATCCTGAAAGCGGTAATTCGTGCCGCCATCGTATGGGATAGAAGCCGTTTCGGCAAAGAAGCCATATTTTACGCTCACTTTTATTCCCGTATGGTTCAGCGGGCGGTTCCCGAAATAAACGCTTTCCAAAGCCATCACGCCGTCTTCGCTTACTTTACAGCGTATGTAGCTCCGTTCTACGTTCCGTTCTATCGTCTGCTGTTTCCATACATAATTGCCTGTATCCTGGTAAAGCGTATCTTTTTCCATGATAAAGTTTTTATTCAATACTCCGGCTTCTTCCTGCCTGATGGGTAAAAGGCTGTCGCAATAAGCTATATTTCTATCCGTTTCTTTAAGCTCAACCAGCCGTTTCAGTTCAATAGCGTCTTTCAATACGTTTATTTCCCCGGGATAATAAAGCCGTATACTGTCTATCTCATTCCTTGCGGCAAACAAATCATTCTGCTCATACAAATCCACGGCTTTCCCGTATCTCGCCCTTGCCTCTTTTTCATTATTGTTGCATCCGGCAAACAATAAAATCATCCCCATACTATAAATAGCCAATCTTTTCATACCGTTCTGTCTCGCATAATGATTTACAAAAGTACAAAAAAATTCCGTACAATCCCCTAATATTACTTCCATACCGGGGTTTTGAGCGATGGATTCCTCTTTCGTGAAGGCGACCTTGAATTGAAAATCGGCGCAGTCAAATGCATCCGTGAATCAGTCAAGAAGATAGTCTTTCAATTTTGTTCGCAGAATCTTGAGCGATTGGCTGATACGGTATTCGATGGTTTTTATGGAGATGTTTAATCGCTGTGCAATCTGTGCGTTTGAAAGCATGCCGAAACGGCTCATCTCGAAAGTTTCCCGGTAATTGTCGGGAAGTTCGCGGACGGATTTTTCGATTCTTTCGGATAATTCATTAAACAGGTAGTAGTCAGGGTCATCGAACTGATCTTTCAACTTTTCAGACAGTTGCTCGCGTGCCTGTTCGTGACAGACGTTCCGTTTAATGGCGTTCAGGCAGCGATTTTTTACAGCGGTGAAGAGATAGGATTTCAACGATGCTTCAATGACAATCTCCTCGCGGGCTTCCCAGAGGTACAGCATCAAGTCCTGAACAAGTTCTTCCGCTTCCTCATCCCGTATATACCTGGACGCATATTCGCAAAGTGGAGAATAGTACATGAGAAAAAGTTCCTTATATGCTTTTTCTTCGCCATACTGTAACTGCAGGAAAAGGTTCTGTTCAGCATTCATACCGGTTTCTTTTTTTTACCATTGAAACAAATGCTGCCGGCATAAATGCAGTCGTAATACGTGCCTGCATACCGGACGCCACAATAACGCCGTTTCTTTTCGAAAAAAAGAATATATGTTGAAAATGAATATAAAACGGATGTCTTCATCGGCGCCTTTCATCACCTGATAAAAATCAGGCCGTCGTTTTGATTTCGGTCAGATATGAATCAAACAGATGGCTTATTGCCGGTTTGTCGCGCCCGTCTATCAGGATGACTGCTTTTTTACCGGTTTTGTCGTGCAACCGTTTAATCAGTTCGTCAAAACATCCCGACGGAAAATGGCTGTCTGATGCCAGGCCGTACTGTCCGGCAATATTCCGCATATAGCGTACAGGTTCCTCTTTTATTTCCTCCGGCGCAGCATGGGAAAGAAAATAAATTCTTCCTGTTGTAACAAGAGGGTAAATCACTTCGGTTTGTAAGCCTTCGGTTTTGTCTACATACAGGTAATCATTACTGCGCAAATCCGAAAACGACTGTATTCCTATGGGTAGCTTTTTCATACTTCCGTATTTTTACGATTTCACCACAAAAATACAAATTAATTATAAAGCAAGACATGCAAAATAAGATTTATAATTTCACGCGGCAAGGTTTTGTGCATACCCCCCCTACCTCGCTTTAGACCCATGCCATCACAGCATGAGATAAGCTTGCAGAACCATATCTTTCAGCATTCAGCCGGTTTATAAGCGCTTGCGTATGAACAGCTACGGCTGAAAGAAGACCTTTCAGCCCCGTTTCAGCAAAAAAATGGGGCCGGCAAAAAGGGAAAAAAAGTCATTATGATACCTTCAGTAAACATTACATCCTCTTTTCCAAACAATTACGATGACTTTAGAATGCCATTGCAATGCTTTTGGTAAACTATTGAGAAGACTCTGATGAAGTATTGCGAAGACTAAAAAAAAGTGCTGTGACGCCTTCAACAGACCATTATTATGGTTTGGTAAAGAGTATATAATGGTTTACTAAAGGCATTATAATGGTTTACTCAACACACTATAATGCTTTTTTTTGGAATAAATCTCT
>JAITRG010000188.1 GCA_031288515.1 Tannerellaceae bacterium | reverse complement strand
TAACGGAACGGCGCTGAATTGATAATTATAAACAATTACTTTCACTCAGTGATGGATCGACAATCCGGCGGTTGGGGCGCCTTTCAGGGAAAGAATGAGGCATGGGTTGCGTGAGGGATAATAGCGGAAAGCCCGGAGGGAGCCGCAGGCGAGCGAGGACTTGGAGCGGATAGCCCGACCCGACCGCAGGGAGGGGCACGCCCTGCTTCTTCCCTCTCCTCTCCTCCCCTCCTCTCTTCTCCCCCTTCTGTGGCTTAACGGAGGGGCGTTGGGGAATTGACGGAGACTGGCGGGAGTTGGCAGGTTTATGGGTGGGTATGTTTTTGTTCGTTAAGGATTGGGCGTTTGCTTTGCGGCGTTTTGGCTGTTTTTTCTGCGGCTGTGGTCGGGGGGTGGCTGCCGTGGAGAAAATTCTGCGGCAGGCTTCTGCTTTCTGAATATAGCCGCAGGTTATTTATTTCTGTTATCTTTGTTCTTTAATCTAAATTGAGAGGCTTGTGGCTAAGCAGATTGTTGAGACTCCCCTGATGAAGCAGTACTTCGATGTAAAGGCGAAGCATCCTGACGCGATTCTTTTGTTTCGGGTGGGCGATTTTTATGAAATATATGGCGATGATGCGGTGGCAGGCGCCGGGATTTTGGGTATTACGCTGACCAGGCGGGCGAATGGAGCGGCTCAATATGTGGAAATGGCTGGTTTTCCCTATCATGCGCTGGATATTTATCTGCCGAAGCTGGTGCGCGCCGGTAAACGGGTGGCGATATGCGACCAGCTGGAAGACCCCAGGATGACAAAGAAATTGGTTAAGCGCGGTATTACCGAACTGGTAACGCCTGGCGTCTCGATTAATGATAATATCCTTAATCATAAGGAGAATAATTTTCTGGCTTCCGTTCATTTCGGGAAGGAGACCTGCGGGATCGCTTTTCTGGATATTTCTACGGGCGAATTTCTTACGGCGGAAGGGACGGTGGACTATGTTGACAAACTGCTGAATAACTTTTCGCCGAAAGAAGTCCTGATCGAGCGGAAAAACCGGAAGCGGTTTGAAGAACATTTCGGGCCGCGCTTCTTTACGTTTGAGCTGGAAGACTGGGTATTTACTTCCGATTCGGCCTGCGACCGTTTGCTTAAACATTTTGAGACGAAAAATTTAAAGGGCTTCGGCATACAGCATCTTCAGTCGGGTATCATTGCTTCCGGGGCTATCCTGCATTACCTCGATATTACGCAGCATCGCCAGGTATCGCATATTACTTCCCTTGCGCGGATTGAAGAAGAGCGGTATGTCCGCCTGGACAAGTTTACGGTACGAAGCCTCGAACTTGTCGGTACGATGAACGAAGGGGGAACCAGTCTGCTGAATGTAATCGATAAGACGGTGTCTCCAATGGGTTCGCGCATGCTTCGCCGGTGGCTGCTTTTTCCGCTCAAAGATGTGAAGCCGATACAGGAGCGGCAAGACATGGCAGAATACTTTTTAAAGCGGCTTGAGACAAGGGATTCGCTTGAGACGTGCTTGAGACAGACCGGTGATTTGGAACGTATTATATCGAAAGTGGCCGTGGGGCGCGTTTCTCCTCGCGAGGTGGTGCAGCTGAAGGTTGCCCTGAGCGCAATCGAGCCTGTGAAGGAAGCTTGCGAGCAAAGCGGCGAACCCGGTTTATTGCGTATCGGCGAGCAGTTGAATGGTTGCCCGATTATCCGCAACCGTATCGAAAAAGAAATTAATCCCGACCCTCCTGTATCGATAAGCAGGGGGGGCGTTATTGCCGGAGGCGTAAACGCCGAACTCGACGAACTTCGCGCGATTGCTTATTCGGGGAAAGACTATCTGTTGCAGGTGCAGCAGCGCGAAAGCGAACGCACCGGTATCTCCAGCCTGAAAATATCTTTCAATAATGTGTTCGGCTATTATATAGAAGTGCGCAATACGCATAAGGATAAGGTTCCCCCCGAATGGATACGGAAACAGACCCTGGTGAATGCCGAGCGATACATCACCGAAGAATTGAAGAAGTATGAAGAAAAGATACTTGGGGCAGAGGAGAAGATACTGGCTCTGGAAACCCGCCTGTTTAATGAACTGACGCTTTGCCTGATGGACTATATCCCGCCTGTCCAGACCAATGCCAGCCTGATAGCCCGGTTAGACTGCCTGCTGTCTTTTGCCAAAGTTGCGTCGGCTAATAAATACATCCGCCCGTTAGTGGATGATTCGGACGTGATAGATATTAAGTCGGGGCGGCATCCGGTGATAGAAAAGCAGCTTCCCATAGGCGAGCCTTACATTGCCAACGACGTTTATCTGGATACCGGAAAGCAGCAGATCATCATCATTACCGGGCCGAATATGGCGGGTAAGTCGGCCTTGCTCCGGCAGGTGGCGCTGATTACGCTGCTGGCCCAAACCGGCTGTTTCGTGCCTGCCGCGCAGGCGCGTATCGGTATCGTAGACAAGATATTTACCCGCGTAGGCGCTTCAGACAATATCTCGGTGGGCGAGTCTACCTTCATGGTCGAGATGAACGAAGCGGCCGATATACTGAATAACCTTTCTCCGCGCAGCCTGGTCTTGTTTGACGAGCTGGGCAGGGGGACGAGCACATACGATGGCATATCGATTGCCTGGGCCATTGTGGAGCATATTCACGAACATCCCGGCATGCAGGCTAAAACGTTATTCGCCACCCACTACCACGAACTCAATGAGATGGAACGTTCGTTCAAACGGATTAAGAATTATAACGTATCGGTAAAAGAGGTAGACAACAAGGTGGTATTCCTTCGTAAATTAGCGCCCGGCGGAAGCGAACACAGTTTTGGTATCCATGTGGCGAAGATGGCAGGTATGTCGAAAAGCATCGTCAAACGGGCAAACGAAATACTGAAGCAATTGGAGTCGGACAACCGGCAGGACGGCATTTCCGCCAAACCGGTAAAGGGAATCGCCGCTGCAGGCGAAGGCTTCCAGTTGAGTTTTTTCCAGCTCGACGACCCGGTACTGGAGCAAATCCGCGATGAGATAAAAAATACGGACGTGAACAACCTCACGCCCATAGAAGCCCTGAACAAGCTGAACGAAATCAGGAAAATTATTACCGGGAAGTAACCGGCGAACGGCTGCCGGCACATTTTCCTGCGCCTGTATCCGGCGACCGGAGATGTTTTTGTCTGCGATCTTTTTTTTCTAACATTTTTTCTATAAATTGCCGTCGTTTATTAAAAGAATTTCTAACCTAATTTTAAAATTGCAAAATAGATGAAAACGAAAATGCATTATCTGGCGGTAATTATCGCAGTTTTATCCTTTTCAGCTTGCGAACAGGAATTTATTGAACCGGAAGGCGGTACTCAGAACGAGCAGGACTGCCGGCCCGTCGTTTCGGTAGAAAACAAAAATGGAGAAAGCGACGGCGTTGGTTATGCCGTTCACGGCGTATCCATGGTTTCTGACGTTATATCTCTGACCGAAAAAGACGTTACATTCAACAGTACGGCGGAAGAGATATCGGCAGGCTTGTTAAACCTTTCGGAAGTTTCCGCCGAACTGGGCGTTTCCTTAAAGAAGGATAACATCCTGTATATTCGTTTGGGAGAGTATACGGGACTGAAAAAAATTATTGACGTAGAGACTGCCGGAGAAGGCGTTTATCGCCTGGAAACTGCTCGCGCGCAACTGGGCGAAGTCTTTCGCGGCGGAACGATCGATGTTTCTGTCGACTTATTGAAGGCGAGCGTTGCCCGGGAAGAATCCAGACTGAGATCAGGCAAGACCTATTCCTGTGAAATATTGAATCTGCAGGATGAATATGATTTGGGAAACGGTTTTAAATACAATCCTGCTACGGATATCAATATGACGTATACCTTCAGGATGGCCTTCTCCAGGACACAGGTTCTGCCTGCTGAAATCACTAATGTCTTTGAGGTACAGTTGGCCGTCAATCCGGCCCTTAGCTTTGCGGGCTCGTTTAACAGTATCAGCAGTTACGAACTGTCGGAGTACATACCGCAGGCATTGCTGGATTACCTCAAAGCGCAGAGCTTCGACTTCAAAATCCCGATCAACACATTGGGCATCGACTCCCTGGCCGCTACGCTGAAAATAAAAGATATTAAAATGCCGTTGAACATTGAAGCCAATTTGTCTAACCAAAGTTTATTGTCTTACGGCCTGAACGGAAACTACAGAACAGGCTATACGGTGGCGATCAAAGGAACGAAACCAACTGTGACTCCCATTTATGAGAATAATCTGGTTGCAACCAATCCTTCCATATCCGATACATACGGGGAATTACTGACCAGCGCAAAAATTGACATTACGCCCGATATTTCTGTTTTAGACGGGGCATATTCGGTGGACGGAACTCTCTCTTTCGAAAATAAAACCAGTACCTATGGGAATATCAGTTTGCCTGGAAAAGAGCCGGCCTTTGGGTCTAAGAGCGTGAATCTGATTAAGCTGATGGCTAATATTGACCTGATATTGCTCAAAATCCCGGTAACAGTTATTAATACCGAAGAAGAATTATGGAATATCGGAACGATTGTAAAATCGGTTGTCTATTCCGATCTGAAATATAGTTTGCCATCTTCATATACCGATGATTACGGTATTTTAGGCAGTATCATCCAGGCAGGAAGTTTCAAACGCACCTATAAAGATACGGAATTTGCGTTAAATTACAAGTATCCGATTCTGGGTAAGAAGATTCCTGATGAACTGATAATCAGCTACGATATCTATGCGGAAAACGGAACGACCCAATTGACTTCTGTTAAAGACGCGGTTATACGGCCTTCGGATATTACGGCTAAGAGTTTTAAATTTAAACAGGACGTCCTTTTCTCTGGCGAAACCACTTATGAAAAGATAGGCGAGGAAAAGAAGAAGATTGGGTTTATTACCATTACCGTGCCAATCTATGGATATGTAACCCGATGCGAATCAAAATGCTACCTGAAGAATATCGTTATCAAAGACAGTAACGGATACGTATATGAAGGTATCTTTAATACAGCGAAAAACGTTGTGGAAAACAGTATTGAACTAATCAGGCCCTAAGAGCGCTTCATACAACTTTTTATAAGATAAATGGGGGTGTGTCAAAAGGCGAATTTACTCTCTGAGAATTGACTGTTTGAAATCAGTCTCAGATACAGACCCGAATAAAAGGCAATAAAAGAGGGCGCTTCCAAAAGTCCGGAAGCGCCCTCTTTTTTTATGTACTTACGTCTTATATAACGGTCTGCTTATTTCATTTTTATCACTTCGCTACCTGCAAGCAGGAATGCGCCGGTTCCATAAACTTCCCAACTGTCTTCATTGAAGTTTTTTCTCGGATCGGCGCCGATAGGTTGAACCCAACCTACGCGGCCTTCTTCGTTTACGCAATTGTTGAGGGCTATCCAGCATTTTTCAATGGCCGGTTTGTATACCCGGCTGTCTAATAAACCGTTGTTTACGCCCCAGGCAAAAGCGTAACAGAAGAATCCCGAACCGCTGACTTCGCCTCCCGGATAAGAGGCCGGATCGAGCAGGCTGGCGCGCCAAAGCCCGTCTTCCTGCTGGAGAGAAAGTATACGCCCGGCCATTTCTTTATATAGCTGTTCGTAGAATGGGCGTTTGGGATAGTCGGCCGGCAATTCCTCCAGTATACGCGCCAATCCTCCCATTACCCAGCCGTTCCCGCGAGACCAGAAAATACGTTTGCCGTTAGCTTCCCAGCGGTCTGTGCTGTCGTTTTTTATCACATAAGACAAATCGCGGGCAAAGAGACATTCTTCCCTGTTGTACAACAGGTCATAACATTCTTTGAAATATTCGTCGCTCGCTGCGGCATACGTTGAGTCTCCGGTTATATTTGCCATCTTGACCAGCGTAGGAGGCCCCATGAACAAAGCGTCGCACCACCACCACTTAATTACTTGAATATCCCTGTACGGATACGGATTAGCCAGCAATATTTCCAGCGTGTCGATAGTCGGCTGTATCATTTTTTGCTGTTTCTCAATTCTGTAAAGGTCGATATAGGTCTGGCTGATCGCTATATCGTCGGCATGATACCAGCGCCTGTACGGACGCCACTGGGTAGAATCGTTGCCCATGGCCATCATGGCGTCATAAATGGTTTGAGATTTGGCGGTTTGCCAGGCGGCAAACATACCGGCATAGAAAGCTCCGTTTGTCCAATCATTTTGAGCATGGCGCGGATGCTTAATTTGCCATTCCGCCGCCTTGTTCATGGTAGCTGTTATCACTTCCGGTTTAAAAACCGGATTGCTTTCTTCTGTGCACGAAAGGGCGGTAAGCAAGAGAATCCCTCCCAATAAATAAAAAATAGACTTCTTCATACATGTTTATGGAATAAATTTTAAATATACTTTGCCTTTCAGAGGTTCGCTGCGCCCGGAACTCTGGAAATAATTCTGCTGGCTTTGCGGGCCGACGTCTTTTGCTTGCCTGAATTTGGTGCCCACAGGGCTGATTGCATTCAATAGGGATAACTGTCCGTCGGGGAATACGCCTAATGTATTGTCGTTGTTTCGCTTAACCGGACTGTCGGGCGTAAATAAATGCAGGAATAAATCGTCCGAAGCAGCGACAAGGCGGATAACCCCTTCATCGGTAGTCAGGTCGGCGGCATACAGGTTGGAATGGAAACCTTTGAATTCGGGATATACCCAGGATTCGCCGGTGACGGTATTGTTATAGTCTTTCTCCCAGATGTTGAACGTGACGCCTTTCAGCCGGTTCTTCCATACCCGGTAAGGCCCATTCCCCAGCCATTTAACATGCTTGACTTTGTTTTCCGGATAATCAAACGTAATACCGATATGGTCGTGGTAGCCTCCTGTGTCAAATGAGTAATCAATCTCTATCCATTCTGAAGGCAGCAGCGCCAGTTGGATGATGTTCCGCTTACCCGGACGCCTGCTGTCTTCCGGGATGAAAATGAATTGTATTTTCTCTGTTCCGTTTTCCGTCAAACTCTTTATTTCATTCAAAACCATGCCTTCAGTGGTATACCGGGGGCCGTTGGTTAAGGATAAACGTTTGCCGTTTACGGCTATTTCCCTGATAGTACCTTTGGCTTTGTCAATGGCCACTTTTGTGTTTCCCGAATGGAAGATAATATCATTCCCCTGTTCTTCTTTATGTATACTCCCGCCGTCTGTTCCGATTAAAGCGGCGGCATATTGCCGGGCCGGGGTGATGGTTCGCGTCCAGGTATATATTTCTTTGCCGTGAGCATCGATGGCAGTCAGGAAGAGGGCGTCATAATCGGCTAACCTTGCCGGGAGGCCCACTTTCAGCAAACCGTTGAATCCCGGCTTTATGTCTGGCGAAACTGTTTTTGTTTCCGTAAAGGCCGGTTTACCTGATAAATAATCGAATTTGATCCATTTGGCGGTAAAGCGGCATTGGTTCAGATTGGTGAAGTTGTAACGGTTTTCTACTTTGAATGTTCCGTCGAAAGCAGGAGGGAGGAAAGACATTCCTTCAATGTAAACAGGCGACCATATCTCCTTGATGGCGAAGAAACTTCCTTCCTTTTCACGATAGGGGCCTACGATACCGTCGGCTCCATGGTTGCCGTCGGTGTCGATTTCGTTGTTTTTGTCGTTGCGGACAATTCCGGCGTCGGCAAAGTCCCAAAGGAAACAGCCGGCGCTCAATGGGCTTGTCAGCATCAGGTTCCAGAAGTCGTCCAGTCCGGCGCCATGCCCGCCATCGTATAATCCGTGAATCGTTTCCGTGGGAAAGAATACTTTCTTCCCGGTAGAAAGAAATTGAGCGGCGGCTGCATAAGACGGATAATGATAGGTGTTCGTCAGTTCTTCTTCCATCCAGGGATGAATGACAATCCGGTTCTGTATGTCATACAGGGAGTATTCCGGGACTAATTCGAAATTAAAGCCCCCTTCGTTCCCGTTGGCCCACATAACTATACAGGGATGGTTGACGTCGCGCGTGACTAACTGCCTAACTTTCTCTTTGCCCACCTGCGTGTCGTAAGGAGGATATTGCCAGGCCGTAAGCTCATTGATGACGTATAGCCCGAGCGAATCGCAGACGTATAGGAAATGCCTGTCGGGCGGATAGTGAGACATGCGGACGGCATTCATATTCATCTCTTTTATCAGTTCGGCGTCCATCAGGCTGATGCTGTAATTGCTTGTCCTGCCGCTTGCAGGCCAATGGGTATGACGGTCTACTCCTTTGAATTTGATTTTGCTTCCGTTCACATAAAAACCATCTCCCGGGCGCAGTTCCACCGTTCGGAAACCAAACTTTTCCCGGATGCTGTGAAGCAGTTTTCCGTTTTTCAGCATGGAAACTTCTATCTGATAAAGGTTCGGAAACTCGGCAGACCAAAGAGCCGGGTTATTGAATGTCCCGGTCAAACGAACGCTCGTCCCCTTGTCTATACCGGCTCGGATGGGATTGCCGAATGGTTTGCCATCCAGTGTCTTTACTTGTGCGGTTACCTCTGCCCCCTTAGCATTTACGCCTGTAAATACATCCATTTGGAATGAACCGTCGCATTTGGCGTCAATGGCGATGCGTTCGATATGCGTTTGGGGGAGCGCTTCAAGCCATACGGGGCGATAAATGCCGCCATATACCCAAAAGTCGGCCGTGCGTTCGGCCTCTTCTACGGTTTGATTGGAAGAAGCTTTGCGTACAGTTACTTCCAGCAGGTTTTCTTTTCCATATTTAAGGAGTTTACCGACGTCATATTTGAAGCAGTAATACCCTCCCTGATGCATTTCTCCTGCACTCCGGCCATTCACTTTTACTTCCGTGTCGGTCATGGAACCGTCGAAAACGATAATTACTTTTTTATTCTTCCAATTTTCAGGAACTGTAAATGTATGGCGATACATCCCGCTTTCGTTGATACGCTCTTTGTCGTGCCCGTAAGTGAATTGCCCGAATCCTTCAAACTCCCAGTTGGAAGGAACCGGAATCTTTGCCCATTCGCCGCTTTTGTGTCCGTCCGTGCAAAAGAAATCCCATAAAACAGTATTGTCGCTCCCTGTCCCGGACAAATAAAGCGTTTCGGTTTGCTGAGCATAAGCAGACGAAATACAGAAACTTAGGAATAATAGAATTGCCTTTTTCATTATAACAGATGGTATTAGATGTTATTTAATCAAATAAACCACAAATAAAAGATTGCATGAGTAAAAGATCAATCGCGCAATCTTTTATTTGTAGCCAAAGATATAAAATTTATTT
>JAITRG010000156.1 GCA_031288515.1 Tannerellaceae bacterium | reverse complement strand
CAATAACGGCTATTTACCGGATAATGTAGGTTACTACCGCAAACGTTTTGCCGTGCCGGAAGCCGAAGGGAAAAGAGTTCACCTGGAATTTGAAGGTGTAATGCATGATTGCGACGTTTGGGTAAACGGGCATTACATCGGCAATCATTATTCGGGATATACCGGTTTTGACTTTGATGTAACGGAGTATCTGGAATATGGCTCCGACAAAAATGTGGTTTTAGTTAAGACGTCTTCTTACGGACGGGAAGGCTGGTGGTATGACGGCGCCGGTATTTACCGGAATGTATGGTTGGCAACCCACGGAACGCTTGGTTTTAAGAAAGAAGGAATATTTGCCAAAGTAATCCCTTTGGCGAATAAAACATATGATGTGGAGGTAATATCGGAACTTGTCAGCAATTACCCGGATAATAAAACCTTCTCTCTTCTTTATGAAATTGTCGATCCTGAAGGAAAATCCCTGCAAAAAGGCACGGAAGAATTTTCAATACCCTCTTTTGGCGAACAGCCTTTTTCATATCTCTTCCATATAGACAATCCTGTATTATGGGATTTAGATCAACCGAATCTTTATAAAGTAAATGTTCGGATCAGTTGCAACGGGAAGAATGAAGAAGAAATGGAAACCGCTTTCGGGCTGCGTACAATTGATTATACCCAGGAAGGGCTATTCCTGAACGGGCGTTGGGTAGAACTGAAAGGCATCTGCGAGCATCAAGACTTTGCCGGGGTAGGCATTGCTCTTACGGATGATATAATGGAATATAAAGTAAAGCGAATGAAAGATATGGGGGCTAATGCATACCGTTCGTCACATCATCCGGCAACCCGTTCTTTCCTTGATATCTGCGACCGGGAAGGTATTTTAGCGCTGAATGAAAACCGGAATTTTATGGTAAATCCCATCACATTGGAAGATATACGCGATTTAATCGTATCAAGCCGGAACCACCCTTGCGTATTTATGTACTGTTTGGAGAATGAAGAGATGATTACGCCTACAAAACAAGGCAAGGCGTTATTACAACGCATCAAAGAACTTGTTAAACATCAGGATCCCACCCGGATGATCACGATGGCGGGTATGGCGGCGAAAGAAGACCCCGCATATGTTACGATCCCCGATGTAGCCGGTTTTAATTATGACGATCAGGATGCAGCGATGCATATAAAGAATATACCGGGTATATTGGTGATGGGAACGGAAGACGCCAGCTTTATGTCTACGCGCGGCGTATATGCAGACGATCCGAAAAACGGCTGGTGTTCGGCTTACGACAGCGGTTCCTATATGCAGGCCATGATGTCGGGAGGCGACGATAGTGATGTGGATAGAGGGACTTTGGGAGGGCTAACCAGCCACGGTTCCCTTGAATATGCCTGGAAACACAACAGGATTGACGTCCCTCAGTTGGGCGGTCTTTTCTTATGGACGGCCTTTGATTACAGAGGCGAACCCTCTCCCTGGTACTGGCCTTCTATCGGCAGTAATTTCGGCGCTATGGATATGTGCGGTTTCGAAAAGGATGCGTTTTATTATTGGAAAAGCGTATGGACAGACGAGCCTTTGGCGCATGTTTTACCGAACTGGAATTTCCCCGGAAAAGAAGGGCAGGCAATTAAAGTTGAAACATATAGTAATTGTGAAGAAGTAGAGCTTTTTATAAATAATGTTTCGCAAGGGAAAAAGAAAAACAGCAAAGGCGATATTGGTAAATGGGAAGTAACATATCAGCCGGGTGAAATAAAATTGATAGCATATAATAAAGGTATAGCAGTTGCCGAATCTGTCCGGAAAACATTCGGTTCTCCGGTTGAATTGCGGCTTGAAACAGTCTGGCAGGGAAAGGAGATGGTTTTGATTAAAATTGCAGCTTATGACGCCAATGGTTTATTATGTGAGAATTGTAACGAAGAGGTGAAGTTTTCCATAACGAAAGGCAAATTTGCAGGGACAGGCAATGGAGACCCTGCCAGCCATGAGGCGGATTACCTGCCACAGCGTAAACTTTTTAATGGCTTGGCTATGATCATTATCCAAAAAGACGAGCAGGGTAAAGCCGGATTAACAGCCGTGATAAACGACCGGATAAAAGCGTCCATACAATAAATTTTTATCCGGCGAAAATTTGTATAATTGATTAATTGCCTTATCTTTGCACCCGCTAATACAAAACAGCTTAAATTAATTATTCAAACATGGCAACAAAAATCAGATTGCAAAGACACGGACGTAAAGGGTACGCTTTTTATAAGATCGTAGTCGCAGACAGCAGGGCTCCACGTGATGGAAAATTTATTGAAAGGATAGGTTCATATAATCCGAACACTAATCCTGCTACAATAGATTTGAATTTCGAGAGGGCTTTGTATTGGTTACAAGTAGGCGCGCAGCCAACAGACACTACGCGTACTATTCTTTCCAGAGAAGGCGTTTGTCTGAAAAAACATTTACTGGAAGGCGTTAAGAAAGGCGCTTTTGATGAAACGGCGGCTGAAACTAAATTTCAGGCTTGGTTGAAAAACAAACAGCAAGCAGCTCAGACATTAAAAGACAAAGACCGTGAAAGCGCTAAAGCAGAAGCGAAGGTTCGCTTGGATGCAGAAAAAGAAGCTAACAAAGCCAAAGCGGCGGAAGTAGCTAAAAAGAAAGCTGAAATTGCGGCGGCCGAAGCGGCAACACATGCTAATGCCGGCGGAGAAGAAACGCCTGCTGCTGCAGAATAAAAAGCAGAATAATCAATTATTTATGCTAAATAAAAGAGGGGGGCATCAACAGGCCCCCTTTTTTTATTCATCAACCTGAGTTCGTGTAAAGCACATTCCTTCAACGCTTACGTATACATAAACACTGTTCCATTTTGTTAAAAGAACACCTGTTTTGCCTTACTAAAAAACCCTTTTCGTATCTTTGCCGGGATTTTTAAGACAGGTGTTGGACGCCTTAGCGAAGGGTTCTCCTTATCTTCCCTGAAAATCAGGGGTTGGATAAATAATAAATTGTTTATTATTTAATTCAATTAAGTTTAACATTAAAATGACATTATGAAGGTAAAAGCTTATGTTCTCACTGTAACGGTAACATTGCTTACAATGTCTGCTGCTACAAAGGATGTAAGATTAGTGGAAGGGTTATCTCCAGGCGATCTTGCTCCAGGAATAAAGTCTTTAGGAAATGAAAGGGATTTTAATTTCCAAAATCATTCGGGCCGTTATACCTTGCTTAACTTTTGGGCTGCTTATAATGCAGAATCCCGGGTACGCAACATCAGGTTAGCGAACGAAGTAAGTAAACTTAATCCTGAAAAAATTTCGTTCTGTTCTATTTCGCTTGATGAGAAAGAATCCATCTTCTCTGAGACCGTAAGAATAGACAAATTGAATGAAACAACACAGTTTCATGCAGGACAAAGTAGAAAATCAGTTTTATACAAAAGGTATAATCTGAAAAGAGGTTTTAAAAATTATCTGATTAACGATGACGGAGTTATTATTGCTACAGATATTACTCCCGATGAGTTGATAAACGTATTGAAAACAATTTAATCAGTTAAATTTATCTGAAAAAAGCCTGTTCTTACTTTAGGAACAGGCTTTTTTATGGAGTATCAGTTATACGGTTATCGCAATGCTTCTACCTCTTCCGTCCGGACAGGTATTTTTTTACCTAACAGGCGGGCTCCGCTTTCAGTAATAAGATAATCTTCTTCATTGCGTATGCCACTGAAATCTTTATAGGTAATTACCTTTTCATAATTGATAAATTCGGTAAACTTATGTTCTCTTCTCCAAAGATCAATCAGTTCGGGGATGAAATAGATACCCGGTTCTATGGTCAAAACAAAACCCGGCTCTAATTTTCTTCCTAACCGGAGCGATTTACGCCCGAATTGAGTACTCTTGGGACGTCCGTCATAACCAACATATACTTCGCCAAGGTTTTCCATGTCGTGTACATCCAATCCCATCATATGCCCGAGTCCGCATGGCATAAACAGGGCGGCGGCGCCGGCTTTGACAGCTTCCTCCGGATCGCCCTTAACAAACCCTGATTCTTTCAGACCTTCCATGATTACTTTGAGGGAAAGGTCGTATACATCTTCAAACAGAATACCCGGGCGGAGGGCTGCGACTGCCGCTTCATGCGCAGCTACGGAGATATCATATATTTCTTTCTGCCGTGCGGTAAATGTAGAATCCGCCGGAATTGTAGACGACATATCGCCGGCATATCCCATTTCCGTTTCGGCTCCCGCATCGAGCAACAACATATCGCCGCTCTTAATCCTGTTACCATGATAATGGTTATGAAGCGTTTGTCCGTTTATGGTGGCAATAATAGGGAAGGAGAGTTGATAGTCATTTGCATAAGCTACTTCGGCAACTGCTGCGGCTACTTCGCTCTCGCGTATACCGGGACGAACCATACGCATAGCCGCCAGGTGCATATCGGCTGTTACGATACAGGCTTTCTCTATCTCTGCTATTTCTTCGGCCGTTTTGTAATTACGTTGGTTAACAACGCCCAGGATAAATGCCAGGGAAGGCTTTTCCGTGCCCGGACAGATACCCAGCCAGGCAAGGAGTTTCACCTGATGTTCCGCCCGGTAAACCGGAAGATAATGGATAGTCTGTTTTTTCTGTTGGGCGCCTTTCAGGTATTCTTCCATTTCTTTCGACGGGCGGATATCGGTAATGCCTATACTTTCGCCCTTTTCTTTTAAGGTAGGCTGTGTGCCCATCCATACAATGGCGTCGATCGTAAGCTCATCGCCGAAAATGATTTCCCTGTCATTGTCGATATCAATAATCGCATTTAATCCGGCATAGGATAAACCGAAAAAGTACAAAAAAGTAGAATCCTGGCGGAAATGATATGCATTATCTGCATAATTTATTCCCGACTCGTCATTTCCTGAAAATAATAACAAACCCGAGCCAACTGTTTGTTTCAATTTCGCCCTGCGGGCCATGTACGTTTCTTTACTGAACATAATAATTCTATTTTGTTTTATGCTATCAAAGATAATGAATCAAAAGAAAGATTGGCCTAATCTACCAAACATTTTGCATTAAAAATCTTTCGTAGTATGCGGAAAAGCCTTACATTAGCGTACTTTTTCGGAGCAAGAAGATTGAGAATAATAAATAAAAGTCTAAATGGTTGATCAAGACAGGATTATAAAGATTAACATCGAGGAAGAAATGAAGTCTGCATACATTGATTATTCAATGTCTGTTATTGTATCGCGCGCGCTTCCTGATGTTAGGGATGGTTTTAAACCGGTTCACCGACGTGTACTTTTCGGAATGAATGAACTTGGAAATACCTCCGATAAACCTTATAAGAAATCTGCAAGAATTGTTGGTGAAGTTTTAGGTAAATATCACCCTCATGGTGATTCTTCTGTGTATTATGCAATGGTGCGTATGGCCCAGAAATGGTCGTTGCGTTACCCTTTGGTAGACGGACAGGGTAACTTCGGTTCCGTAGACGGCGACAGCCCTGCGGCGATGCGTTATACCGAAGCCCGTTTGAGCAAACTGGCCGAAGAAATGCTTCGGGATATTGATAAGGATACTGTAGATTTTCAGTTTAATTTTGACGATACGCTGAAAGAGCCTTCCGTATTGCCTACCCGTATACCGCAATTGCTGGTTAACGGGGCTTCCGGTATCGCTGTGGGTATGGCTACGAATATGGCGCCCCATAATATGGGCGAGGTGTTGGATGGATGTATCGCTTACGTAGACTCCCGTGGCGAAATAGATGTGGAAGGCCTTATGCAGTATGTAAAGGCTCCCGATTTTCCCACAGGCGCTACGATCTATGGATATGCAGGGGTCAAAGATGCTTTTGAAACGGGCAGGGGGCGTATCGTGCTTCGTGGCAAAGCTGAAATTGAAGTGGAGAATAATCACGAAAAGATTGTTATCACAGAGATTCCTTACTTGGTTAATAAAGCGGAACTTATTAAATATATTGCCGACCTGGTAAATGACAAGCGCATAGAAGGTATATCTAATGTAAATGATGAATCCGACCGTATGGGTATGCGCATCGTTGTGGATGTTAAAAGAGATGCAAACTCCAGTGTCGTATTAAATAAGTTATATAAGATGACTGCCTTGCAGTCGTCTTTCAGCGTCAATAATATTGCGTTGGTAAACGGGCGGCCGCAACAGTTGAATTTATTTCAATTGATCAAACTGTTTGTCGAGCATCGCCGGGAAGTCGTTATACGCCGGACAAAGTTCGAACTAAAGAAAGCGGAAGAACGGGCGCATATATTGGAAGGTTTGATTATTGCATCCGATAATATTGATGAAGTAATTGCCATCATCCGGTCGTCTAAAAGCCCGCAGGAAGCAATAACCCGGTTAATGGAGCGCTTTGAATTGTCTGATATGCAAGCCCGCGCTATTGTAGAAATGCGTTTGCGCCAGTTAACAGGGCTGGAACAGGATAAACTTCGCGCCGAATATGAAGAGATAGCCAGACTCATCGCCCGCTTAAAAGAAATTCTGGAGAATGAAGAAGCCTTGATGAATCTCATTAAAGAAGAGCTTCAGGAGATAAAAGATAAATTTGGCGACGGGCGTAAAACGGATATTGTTTACGCTGCGGACGAAATGAACCCGGAAGATTTCTATGCCGACGACGAGATGATTATCACCATCTCTCATATGGGCTACATCAAACGGACGCCATTAAGCAAATTCCGTGCGCAGGGTAGGGGCGGGGTAGGAGCGAAGGGGTCTGAAACGCGGGATGAAGACTTCGTAGAATACATCTATCCGGCGTCCATGCATGCCACCTTGTTGATATTTACGGCTAAAGGTAAATGCTACTGGCTTAAGGTATATGATATACCCGAAGGAGCTAAGAACACCAAAGGAAGAGCTATTCAGAATCTGCTGAATATAGAACCCGACGATAAAGTAAATGCGTTTATCCGCGTGAAGAGATTAAAGACAGATATGGACTTCATTAATTCACATTATCTGTTATTCTGTACACGCAGGGGACTTATAAAGAAAACATTATTGAAAGCTTTCTCTCATCCGCGTCAAAACGGCGTAAATGCCATCACTTTGCATGAAGGCGACGGGCTGATTGAAGTTCGAATGACAAATGGCACGAACGAAGTGATCGTTGCCAACCGTAACGGCCGCGCTGTCCGCTTTCATGAAAGCGCTGTCCGCGTGATGGGACGGGCTGCCGCCGGCGTGCGCGGTATCACGCTGGACGACGATCCGAAAGACGAAGTAGTTAGCATGATTTGCATAAAAGACAAAGAAACGGAAACAATCCTTGTCGTCTCCGAACAGGGATATGGCAAGCGTTCGGATATAGATGATTACCGTACGACGAACAGGGGCCGGAAAGGTGTGAAAACCATAAATATCACCGAAAAAACCGGTAAGCTGGTATCTCTGAAAAGCGTAACGGAGCAGAATGATATTATGATCATTAATAAGTCGGGTATTACGATTCGTATGAAAGTTTCCGACCTGAATGTGATTGGGCGCGCCACGCAGGGCGTGAAATTGATCAATCTGGAAAAACGCCATGACGAAATAGCTTCCGTATGTAAAGTAATGTCTGAAGAAGACGAAATAAGTATAGAAGAGAAAGCAGAAAACGAAGCCATAGAAAACCGGACAGTCAATGCAAACCTGAAAGAAATGGATGATGATTTTGATGTATTGGAAGATGAAGATGATCTGCCGGATGATGACGATACGGACGATTTGGCAGATGACGATACGGAAGATATCACAGAAGAATAATTTAAACAATCAGAAATATTAATCTCAAATGACAATCAAAATGAAACGAGTATTATTTGTAGTAGCGTTATTTGTAGTAGCTTCTACTTCTTTCGCACAAAAAAAAGCAGTAAGCGAAGCGCAAAGCATTGCCAAAGGCAACAATGCCAATTATGACGAAGCTCGTGAGCTTATTAAAGGCGCGTTGAATAATGAAGAGACTAAAAACGATGTTAAAACCTGGTATGTGGCCGGTTTTGTAGAAGACCAGCAGTTTAGCGCCGAAAGGATGAAGCAAATTCTGGGACAACAGCCGAATGACCCTGTAATGTACGGGGCTTTAATAAAGATTCTCCCTTATTTCAAAAAAGCATATGAGCTAGATCAGTTGCCTGACGCAAAGGGTAAAGTAAAACCGAAATATACGAAAGATATCAAAGGTATATTAAGCGCCAATCATGTGTATTACATCAATGGCGGAGCTTATTACTTTGATGAAAGGGATTATCAGTCGGCTTACAACTTCTTTGAACAATATCTTGAAATATCCGATTTGCCGATGTTTAAAGGAGAACAGGTGGCTGCCAGGGATTCCAACTTTATGATGGTACAGTTCTATGCTGCTGTTGCCGCCACTCAATTAAACAATTCCGATTTGGCGATTAAAGCATTAGTACGTGCGAAAGATATGGATTACAGAGGAAATGAAGTGTATCAATACCTTGCTTATGAGTACGAACAACTGAAAGACAGCGTTAAGTTGGAACAGGTATTAAAAGAAGGCTTGCAGAAATTTCCTGAAGAAAAATATTATTTGATAAGCCTTATCAACAATTATATCTATTCAAACAGAAATGAAGAAGCTATCCAATACCTGAATACGGCCATTGCAAATGAATCAAACAATGCACAGCTTTATGATGTATTAGGAAGAGTATATGAATCCGGATTGAAAGATTACGCAAAAGCGGAACAGAGTTTTGTCAAAGCGCTCGAAATTGATCCGAATTACGCAGACGCGTTATCTAACTTGGGGCGTGTTTACTATAACCAGGGCGTAAATAAGTTAGGCGATGCTAACATGATCAACGATACTAAACTTTATCAGGAAGAATCGGAAAAAGCAAGAGATCTGTTTCGGAAAGCAATGCCTTATTTCCAGAAAGTCCGCGAAGTAAATCCTGAAGAAAGAGACGCCATGATAGCTTTGAGAAGTATCTATTATAACCTGAATATGAATGCAGAGTTTAATGCGATTGAAGCTGAAATGAACAAATAAAATCCGTATAAAATAATAAAGGAAAAAGGCCGTTGACTTCTTCAGCGGCCTTTTTTGATCAACAAAGTAGCAGCGCCATTAGCAGGAGCGTATAAAAGAACACATTTCCGGCCGTATGCCCGAGGGTTTTATTTAAAGCCCTTCCTTCCAACCGGGAGAGTTCTTGCCACGTAACCAGGAAGAGGACAAAAAAGGCTGCAAACAGTAATTCAATCCACCAGGCGGCTTGTATGAGCAAAGGTAATGTAATAAGCAGGGCTATCAGGCCGTTCAGCAAATAGAATACCTTTCCGAAAGTACGCCCGAACAGGACGATTGTTGTCCGTTTGCCCGCTTTTTTATCCTGCTCATAGTCCCGGTAATTATTCACTACTAAAATATTAACAGATAAAAACCCTACGGCGAAGGATAATAGAAAAGAAAGGGAGCTGAATGATAAAGCCTGCACATAGTAAGTAAAGCAAACGGGTATCACGCCATAAAACAGTAACACGCATACATCTCCCCACCCATTATAGGCCAACGGATAAGGGCCGGCGGAATAGGCCAGGACGCAAACGGCAATCCCTGCTCCCACAATAAGAAGCTGCCAGCCGCCATAATAAAGTAAACCTAAGCCGCACAGGCAAGCAAGCCCTAAGGCGGCAAACGTCCCGGTCAACATGCTTCGCGGAGCAATCCGGCCGGAAGCAACCGCCCGTTCGGGACCTAAGCGTTCTTCGTTATCGGCTCCCTTTACAAAATCGAAATAATCATTGGCGAAATTACTGGCGATTTGTGCAAGTAAAGCTACTAAAAGGCAAAGAACGGCAGGCGTTGGTTTAAATACGCCATCGCGATACGCCAATGCGCATCCTAAAAATACCGGGCTGACGGACGCCGTTAATGTGCGGGGGCGTGCAGCCTCAAGCCAGGAACAAACCGGCGATTTCTTATTATTCATTATTTCATATATTTTCTGCAAAAATAGAAACAAATACGCTTGTTCTTTGCTTTTTGTAAAAGAAATCATACTACATTTGGGGCATGAAAAATATGCTGATTATAACAGGCCTCTTTATTGCTTTCCTGTTCTTCCACACGCTTGATGAAGAATTGGCGAATGATAACTTTGCGCTGAATAAATGCGAAGCCGTAGTACTTGAAAAGAATGCGGCAAACGATATGCAGCACCGTTTCGAGATAATCAGCAATGACCTGAAGAACAGTAATTGCCGGACTCCCCGGAGGAACGTTCAAAACACAAACATTTCACCTAATAATAATAAGGTAATTAAAAATCTCATACGTATCCTGCAAGACTTTCAATTGAAAGAGAGAGAGCTGCTCCGGAAAGTGTCCGAATACGTAGCCGAACGTCAAACCCTTAATCTGGCTTCCCTTCTTTCCCGTAGAGGATATCATGTGTATGCCTTACGGAAGATCATTATTTGATTTTTATTTATGATTATACAATGGCGTAGAACGGAAACCTGTGTTTTCGTTCCGATGCGTATTGTGCGTACCTGACGTATATAACTTATATAAATCATATTTAAATCAAATCATTATGGCAACGAAAAAATCAAAGAGAAACATATACTTCTTTATATTCCTTACGGTTTTAGGCTGTGTTTTGGCATGCAGTTCCATTATAACAAACGAGTATCTGAAACTGGTAGTTGTAATGGCTTCGCTTTGTATCGGATTATTCGGTATTATGAAATCGTTAAGCAGTCCGGCGCCTAAAGAAAAATAATTGTAACATAAAACTAATTCAAACAAATTTTAGTATGCGTATCAACAAAGACTTGGTAGACGCAGTTATGATGCTGTCGTTTATCTCACTGGTATTGATTGGAACAACCGATTTTGAAATTGAATCGCAAAAGAATCTCGTTATGGGTATTTTGGGCGGTATCACCGTACTGATGATCATTCTCCGCGTAATCAGAGGACGCCTGCATCAGGAGGAAACACAAGACCGGGAGTTATAGCCTCCTTCCAGTCAGTATGGCGCACAGCGTGCGCGGAATATGCCGCGTACGCCGGACGCCGTAAAAAGTGTCTTTTCTTTACCTTATATCATAGTTAACAAAGAAATAAAAACAGGCGCCGAACAGAACGGCTATCATAACGATCATGGCCATTAAATAACCGCTGATGAATAAGAAGCGTTGCGTAAACGGAGCAACCTGTTCCTGATACTGCGGAATCTGATCGGCAGCTACCGGCTTCTTGCTGGTGGAATAGTCTTCGTATGGATTGTACCAGTGAGGGCTTTCCGCGTCTTTGGCGTCTACGTCTTTAAACCATTGCAGAAACTGTTCCTGGAAAATATGCAGATCGTCCCAGTTCTTCCGAAACCGCAGATAACCTCCTCCCAGGAAAGCTTCGTTGATATAATCGTACTGGGCGATGGGAGAGAGGAGCGTAAACCGGCGGGTATTTTCGAATTGCCGGAACATTTGCAGGTAATAGGCGTCGCGATGCATCTTTTCGGCGCTCATCAGGTTTCGTTGATTCTCGGCGCGGCGTTCGTGCACGTCCCAGAAGGGGTTATTGTTCGAGGAACCCCAACTGTTGGGTTTTGCGTTGTTGCGTACGTCTTGCTGCGCTTCGCGAACCAGTTGCTCTACTTTGTCGGCGGAAGGGATGGGGAATAGCTTTTTCGCCCAAAAGACGGATGTGTTGGGTATAATGACGGCTGCAAACAACCAGAAGCAAAGCGAGATTAACAGACTGACATTCGAATAGCGGGTAACGGCCGACGAGAATAACCCAAATACCGCAAACACCGTAATAAACAATAAGCTCAGGATGATAAAACCGCCTGCTTCCAGCAGAAAAGACATGTTCGGCGCCAGGCTGCCCGAAATGGCGGCTATCAGTAAACTCACCAGGATACCTGCCGTCATCATCAGGCCGGCAACCGTCAGTATACTCGCCAGCTTGCTTAAAAGAAACGTTTGCCGCCGCACGGGGTTAGAGAAGACTAATGCCAGCGTATGGTCTTCTTTCTCTCCCGACAGGGCGTCGAAGGCGAACAGCAGGGTGATAAAGCTCATAAACATGGAGATGATGAACCCCCAGCTCAGGTTTTCCGAGCGCGTCAACAGGGGATTATTACTGTCGTGCCTTACATTGAACCCGTATACGTTATAGGCGTTGTACTGGATGCTGTTGGGAAGGAAGCTCTCTTTGCAGTCGGCTACAAGGCTGATATCATTGGGGGCGATAATGTAGTTTCTGGTATACGTTGCTACTGCAGAAACATTTTCGGACTGTTCGGCCAGCCTCGACTGCTCTGTCCGGCTGTGCTTCGCATAGTTTTGCTTTACCTCTTTACTGATGGAAATATACGAGATGGTTCCTGCAATAAAGACGGGCAGCATAATGACAAAAGATATACGGAAGCGCAGGCTATAGAGGTAATTCTGTATTTCTCTGATATATAGTGTTGCAAACATAACAGGTTGTTTAATGGTTGTTATCTGACGTCGTATTTCATAAAGGAAGCTATCATGGCGGCCAGCAGCAGGACGACCAGCCCAAACAGGGCGGCCAGCCGCGTGAAGGCGCCGTCCAAAGCGCCCGGAAGGCTGAACGGCTGCTGCTGCCGGTAGACAGGTACGTTACTTGTATCCAGGCAGGGATACATCCAGCTATTCTTCGCTATGCGGGCTTGCCTTTCTTCTTCGTTGGCCAGCGAGGCGATTTCTTCCTCCGCAGGATATTCTTCCAGCGGCTGGGGGGTAAAATAAAGGCTGGAAGCAAACAGTTTATTATCCGTAAAATAGCGGATGACCCCTTCTCTGTAATAACGGATTTGTTCCATATACTTCAGGAAATTGCCGGCGCCGGTAGAACAGATTGCTTCCGTAATCTGCCTGAACAGTTCGGAAGGCGAAAGCAGGGCGATACGTTGCTGTAAGCGCTGCTGCTTTTCCAGTTCGCCCAGGTAGTTGCGTTGCAAGGCCCATTTCTTATCGGCATTGCTTAGCGTCAGGGGTATTATTTCGGGATACAGGCGTAAAAGAAACAGGGGCGCTGTACGGGTTCCTCCCGTAATTTCACGAAGTCCGTCTTCCCCGTCTCTATTGTTATAGAAGTTAAGGTTCTTTATTCCCATTTCATTCCTGATGCGCCTCCATACGGCGAAATAGTCTTCTTCAAACGCTTTATCGTAATCGTGCATAACGCTCTGTACATTGTCGTACAAAGGCGTCTTGACGATACTTTGCGACAGATAGGTCGATATATTGGGCGTCAGGAAAAGGAACCATATCCAGCAAAGCAGGCTTACAATAATAGAGGAAGAAGAACTCTTCACGATACCGGAGATAAACATCCCCAGCAGAATGAAAACCAACATATAGATTGCCGACGAAAAGAAGAGCAAGGCGATGCCTCCCCAGTCGGCGGCAGAGAGCGCTATCCCCGGATTAACGACTATGATCAGGCAGGCCAGCAGGTAGCAGAAAAGCAGTATGGGCAGCAGCGTGAGTAGCAGCCCCGCCAGCTTTCCCGACAGGAAACTGATGCGGCTTACCTGCCCGGTGAGGGAAAGCTTCATCGTGCCGTCTTCCCTTTCGCGGGTGATACTGTCGTAAGCAAACACCAGGGCGATGAGCGAAATAAGGATGGCTATTACTTTGGAGAAGTCTATCGAAAAGAACGCATTCAGCAGCGGATTGTCTCGCGTGCTGATATGCCCCGAAGGGAAGAGGGGACAGGCGTCGAAGGCTATCTTTACGCTGTTTCCTGCATTATTCGTAATGCCGGCGCTGAAGATAGACAGCGGCTCGGGCCTGGTAACGATTACGGGGCGCACGGCCGACCATACGCGGGCTTTTTTCATCCCGTCGTCGGCCTTCTTCTGTTCAATTTCGTATATGCGTACCCGGGCGAGGTAGTCGTCCACGCTCACTGTTACGGTAAAGGGGATGATTACGAGGCAGAGTACAAACCCGATGATGAACCTTACCGACAGCAGGTTCAGCAGGAAATCTTTTTTAGCGATTAACCGGATCATAAGACAGCCTCCTGCATATAGTTCAAGTAAATACGTTCCAGGTCGTCTTGCAGGAATTCTTCGCGCGTACGAAGCATTACCAGGCGGCCTTCCTTCATGATACCTACCCGGTCGGCTACCGTTTTGGCGCGGAAGAGGTCGTGCGTACACATCAGGATGGCCTTGCCGGCGTCGCGCAGGCGAAGCAGTATCTGCATCAGTTCGGCGGCGCTTTTGGGGTCGAGGCCGGTAGTAGGTTCGTCCATTACGATATTGCTGGCGTCTTTGATGATGGCGATGGCAAGGCCTACCTTCTGGCGCATTCCCTTCGAGAAGGTCTTTAGCTTGCGTTCAAAGGCTTCTTCCTGGAGGCCTACCCGGCGCATTACGTTGTAATAGTCGCTTTTGGCGAGGTGGGTTTTCCCGCCCAGGCGGGCGAAGAAGTCGAGGTTTTGCCGGGCGGTGAAATTGCCGTACAGCATTACGTTTTCGGATACGAAGGCTACGTGCTTTTTCGTTTCCAGCGGTTGCTCCATCACGTCGATACCGTTTATGAGCGCTTTTCCCGAAGTGGGTTCTATGAAGTTCAGGAGCAGGTTGATGGTGGTGGTCTTGCCGGCTCCGTTTGCCCCGAGGAGGAAGAATATCTCGCCCGGCCTGATCTCCAGGCTAAGGGCGTCGAGCGCCAGCAGCCCGTCTTCGTAACGTTTTGTTAATTCGATTGTTTGTAACATAGTCTTTTTATTTTTTACTCAGTTTCATTCCAAACCATACGATGCCGCCCGTCACGGCTATTAACAGGGCAATGAGGGTTGCCGTCCCTGCTACGGACGTGGCGGCGTTTACCTGTATGCGAACGGTTTTGTCTTCCGTTTCTACTTTGCGGTTGTCGGCTACCGCTTCTGTTTTTATCTTTATCTCCTGCGCTCCTGCGCCTCCCTCATTGGGGGGAATGATGGTTACTTTTACCGTTTCTTCCTTTTCGGGTTCCAGGCTCCGGATGACGCCGGGGGATATGGCCGTTTCCCAGCCCAAGGGTTTTTCGGCGGAGATTTTAATGTTGTCAAGGCGGCGGCTTCCTCCGTTGCGTACTGCGACGTCCATCGTTACTTCTTTCCCGGTGGTTGTTTCGAGGTAGAGGTTGTTGGCCCGTACTTCTATCCGGCCTTTTCCGCGGGGGATGATTTCCAGTTGTTCGCTTCCCGCCTTTACGCCGTCCGAGGCGGAGAGGGCTTCTACCCGGAACTTCAGCGGCCGGTCTGCCGTTACCTGTTCGTCGTCCCTGTCGGGCAGGTATACTTGCAGGGAGAGCTTCTTTATATTCACGCCCTGGGCAAACCTGATTTGCGTCACCTTGCTGCCGCCGTCGGTGAAATCGTAGGTAATCTGACGGGGGAGGTTTTGCACGTCGAGGCGGTATATGTCGTCCGAAGCGGAGAAGCGTTCGAGCGTGACGTCGTACGAGGCTTTGCTGCCCAGGTCGGCTTCCTGGCTGAATTGCATAGACGTTATGTCGATCCGGTTCATGCCGGCGCCTTTTTTGAGGTAGATGTTCTTTTCGTCTTTCCGGTTGTTGTAGTTCAGCGATACGGTGAGGGATTCGGCGTCTTTGAGCAATTCAAAGTCGGCGTCGGCCGATTTACCCAGCTCGATAGCGGGTATGCGGAACTCGTAGGGCGATCCGATGATGGTTTTCGATTCGTTGTCTACCAGCGATACATAGATGTTATATATCTTGCCCGAGCGCATTTCGGGCGTGAAGACGTCGAAATGCTCTTCAAACAGCCTGAGGTATTCCCCGTTCCCTTCGAGGGCGCTCATGAGGGTGATTTTCACCTTCCGGGCGCCGCGTTCGTTCTGATATTTCACCGCCTGGTCTACGGTGATATAGCTTTGCCGGGAGATCAGCTTTAAGATCAGTTTCTGGTAGTCTACCTCTTTGCTGAGGAGTTCGTTCCGCGAGCGGTTGAAGTCGTTTACCGAGATGGCTTTTTCTTCATACAGCTTCGTGTCGTTCTCGTATTTCTGGCGGGCTACCTGAAAATCGGCCCTTGCCTTCCTGAGGTCGAGCAGCAGGGCCGCTTCGGTATCTCCCTGCGCCTGGGCCTGCATGAGCGCCAGACCGATGGACAGGAGCAGGGTGCATAGTTGCGTCGTTTGTCTATTCATCTTTCTTTTCTTTATTATTCCGCTAAAAAGCTGCGGTTGTTTTCAAAGTCGTACATCGTTTTCCTGTTCAGGTTGGCCACCGAAAGACGGCAGGCGATATAGCTCTCTATGTACGAAAGCTGCACCTGCGAGAGGCGTTCCTGCTCGATAGACAGCTCCTGGCTCGTCATATCGCCGTTTTCAAAGCGCAGGCGGCTGATGCGGTAGCTCTCCGCGGCTACCTCCTGGTTGCGGCGGTTGATGCGGAAACGCTTTTCGGCTTCGTATACGCTGCGTACGATTTCGCGTATCTCCTTCTCTACGCCCCGCCTGGTGTTTTCGAGGTCGAGCTCGCGCTGTTTCAGGCGCACCTGTTCGCGGCGCACCTGGTTTCGGGCCCGCCCCCAGTCGGCTATGGGGTAGGATACGGTAAGGGCGATTCCGCGGTTGGAAGGGCGGTCGGTCATATTGCGGAACGACGAGCCTGCGAGCTGGCCCACCGTCCCGTCTGTCCGGGCGCTCAGCCCCGTAAAGTCGTAATAGGCCGATATGTTGCCCCTGAACTCCCGTTCCCTCCTGGCCCTTTTCACCTCGATGGCCTGAAGCTCTATATCCAGGCTGTTTTCCCGTATCTCCATGCGGTTGCGCAGGGCCTCCTCGATGGCTTGCTGCATATCTACCGGGAAGGCGTCGAACTCCATATCGGCCTCAAGCTCTATCTCTTCCTTCAGTTCGAGGCCTATCAGCAGTTTAAACTCATCTTTGGCGGCTTCCAGCTTGCCCTGGCTTTCCATTACGCGGGCTTCGTCCTGCGCAACGGTTATTTCGGCTATCAGTATCTCGCCTTCGGGCAGGTCGCCCATTTCCTGCTTTAGTTTGGTGATGCGGCAGGCCTCGCGCGAATTGGCCAGCCTGTCTTTATTAATCCTGTCTTCGTAAGCCAGCTTATATACCTGGTAAAAGCCTTCCGTTACATTATATATAATATCCATTTGCACGCGGGTGAAGGAGTAGCCGCTCTTACGGAAGCCCAGCTCGGCCGCCTTCATATTCTCTTTCAGCCTGTTGGCCGTGAAGATGGGTTGGCTGAACGACAGGGCGAAGCGCGAATAAACCTGGTTTCTCTCCAACTCCTCATTATCCCTGTCGAACAGGGCCGTACGGTAATTCTCCCAATACATCCTGGAAGAAAAGGCAAAATTACCCCCCGTAGGCAGCACATACGTAAAACTAAGATTGCCCCCCGCCTGCAAAGACCCCGTAGAGTTGTAAACCGGCAACCCGTCTACCTGCGATATAGCCGTAAGCTCTTCGCTCCAGGCGGGCATAAAGAGGTTAAAATCGAGCAGGGGCTTAAACGCTGCTTTCGTATGAAGATAGGAGAAACGGGTAGCATCCATCTCTTCCTTATAATACTTCACCGTATAGCTCTCGCCCAGGGCAATACGGATAGCCTCGCCGTAAGAAATAACCTTCACCTGCGAGGCTCCCGCTCCTGCGAAACAAAAAGCGAGAAACGCCGTTATTGCCTGCCTCCTGAAATCATTCATCCTGTGTAATAAATTACCCATACCGTTCAATAAACAGTTCTTCGCAGCATATAAGGCAAAAGGCGTGCCAAAGCCCACCCGGAAGGACACAATGATGAATGTACAGAGCTTTCCCCTACAAAGGATAGATTTTCTTCCACAAGGAACAGGCTTTCTCCCACAAAGAATAAGCTTTCTCCCACAAGGAATAAGCTTTCTCCCACAAGGAATAGACTTCCCCCCACAAAGGATAGGCTTTCCCCTACAAAGAATAGGCTTTCTCCTACAAAGAATAAACTTTCTCCCACAAAGGATAGACTTTCCCCTACAAGGAATAGGCTTTCCCCCACAAAGGATAGATTTTTCCCCACAAAGAATAGGCTTGCCCCCACCAAGAATAGGCTTTCCCCCACAAAGGATAGGCTTTCTTCTACAAGGAATAGGCTTCCCCCCACAAAGAATAGACTTCCCCCCACAAAGAATAAACTTTTCCCCACAAGGGATGAGCTTTATCCTGCAAGAAAAAATACGTAGAAAGGATGGATTGTATTGAAAGTTCATGTATCTTTGTTACGGTCTCTTGGGAAAGACCTTTATTTACTGGCTAATTAAAATAATGTTACGATGAGGCAGGGGAGTCTTTTGAAGCAGGCAGACGGAAAGGCGCTGGCTTATATAAGCGACGTCTGCACACAGTGCGCGGAGCATGCAACGCAGTGGAAAATAGAGACGGAACGGCTGGCGGAGCTAACGGCGCTGACAGACGTTGCGCAGAAGGCGTACGAGGCTAACCGGAACCGCAGTCTGCGCAACCATATTACCACGGTGGCGAAGGATAACGCCCTGAGGGAATTGAAACATTTATTCTCTCTCTTTACCAGTTACCTTATAGGCAATACGGCTGTGCCCGACGAGGCGCTGGCGGCGATGAACATCCGCCCACGCATCCGTCCCGCACGGTTTCCGCTGCCCGTACCCGTAGAAACGCCCCTGCTGTCTGTCAGGATACAGCACGGCGAGATTGCGGTATATGCTGCGCGCAGCGATCACGGGCAGCCTGCCGGAGGGGTGCAGCATAAGCCGTATCATGGCTTCAAGCTTCGCTGGAGGTTTGAAGACGAGGAGCCTTGGCGCATTGAAATCTCTACCCGCCTGCGCCACATACTCTATTTTGACGCGGAAGACGAAGGCCGGCGCATCATCCTGTCCATAGCGTGGGTGAACCCGCGCCTGCAGGAAGGACCCTGGTCGAACTCCATTTCGCAGGTGATTGCGTAACGCTTTACCCATATTGAGTAAATAATTACCCATGAATCCCTTTCGGAAGAAAAAAGACGTCCGCCCTGATTTGGGAGTGTTGCTTTCGGAGTTCAACCGTTCGCTGATGCTGATTGTGGATAAGCCGCTGCTTATCGCTAACTTTACCTCCAGGATAAAACAGTTGTTCCCGGTGGAATCGGTCTGCGTTTTCCTGCTCGACGAGAGCGCCGGGAAGTATAAACTGCAAAACCCGGACGGCGGCAGGCCGGACATTGTATTAACGCCCAAAGACCGGCTGGTCAACTGGCTTTCGGTGAATGACAAATACCTGGCCGTTTCGCAGCGGCCGGATATCCTTACGTATTTTTCGGAAGAAGAACAGGCTATCCTCGGCGAACTGAAAACGGAGCTTATCTACCCCCTGAAGGTGATGAACCGGATTAACGGGACGGTACTTGTGAGCCGGAAAACGGATGGCGTTCCTTTTACCGGGCAGGAGCTTGCCCTGTTTTCGCTCCTGCTCGACCAGGCTGCTTTTGCCATCGAACATGCTTCGCTGTACGAGATACAAACCGAACGGGTAAAGAGGATGTACCGCGCCGACCGGCTGGCTACGCTGGGGGAACTGGCCGCAGGAGCCGCGCACGAGATACGTAACCCGCTTACCGCCATCCGCAGCACGATTCAATACCTGGGGCGCGACCTGGCCGGCGATTCCGTCAGGCAGGAGATGGTGGCCGAGCTGATTGCCGAAACGGAACGGATCAACAGGATAGTGCAGGGGCTTCTTTCATTCGCCAGGCCTTCCGAACTGCACATTGCCGAAACGGACGCAGAGCAACTGATCGGCCAGGCTTTACTCCTCCTGAACGCTACGCTCGGCAAGAACCGGATAGACGTACAGTTTGAATATTTTACCCGCGATACCCGGATACAGGGAGACGGCGAACAGCTCAAACAGGTATTCGTCAACATACTGCTTAACGCCATTGAAGCGATGGCTAAAAACGAACCGCAGCAGGAGCGGACGCTTATCATCAGCATAGAGACGGGAGCGCCCGTCAACCTCTACTCGCGCTACCTCCTTATTTCGTTTGAAGATACCGGGGAAGGCATTGGCCGGGAGGAAATAGAAAACGTATTCGACCCCTTTTTTACCACCAAGGAAGAAGGAACCGGGCTGGGACTGGCCATCTGTTACGGTATCGTCAGCCGCCACGAAGGAGAGATAGAAGTAAAGAGCGTCCCCGGCAAGGGGACTTCGTTTACCGTTAAATTACCCCAACAGTATACGCAAAACAAACCGCCGCATGAAAGCAAAAATATTAATAGCCGATGACGAAGCGCCCATACGCAAAGTGATGACCCTGCTGCTCAAAGAAGAGGGCTACGAGGTAATGGCGGTAGAAAACGGGCGCGAAGCCGTAAGCGCGCTGCCCGCTTTCCGGCCCGACGTGGTATTGCTCGACCAGCAGATGCCCGTGCTGAACGGCGTGGAAACGTTTGAAGCAATCCGCAGGCGCTTCCCCGGACAGGCAGTAATCTTCATCACAGCCTATGGCTCCATCCCGCTGGCCGTTGATACGGTAAAGAAAGGCGCGTACGATTTTATAGAAAAACCGTTCGACAACGACAACTTGCTGCTGAAAGTAAAACGCGCCGTAGAACACTGCCGCGCGAAAGGCCAGGCAGGAACGCCGGAAACGCGCCTGCAGCCCGCCCTCTGCCCGGTTATCGGCGAAAACGGCGGCCTGCGCCAGGTGATTGACCGGATAAAACGGGTAGCCGCCACCAACGCCACCGTACTGGTCTGCGGCGAAAGCGGCACGGGCAAAGAACTGATTGCACACACCCTCCACCGCAACAGCAGCCGCGCCGCCGGCCCGTTCGTAGCCGTCAACTGCGGCGCTATCCCCTTAACGCTTATGGAAAACGAACTGTTCGGCCACGAAAAAGGCGCTTTCACCGACGCCAAAGAGATGCAGCCCGGAACCTTCGAAAGGGCCTCGGGCGGAACCCTCTTCCTCGACGAGATAGGCGAACTGCCCGCAGACGCACAGGTAAAGCTGCTGCGCGTACTGGAAGAAAAACGAATCACCCGCATCGGGGGAAAGAACTCCATCCCGGCAGACGCCCGGATAGTAGCCGCCACCAACCGCAACCTGGAAGAGGAAGTAAGGAAAGGAACCTTCCGCCTCGATTTGCTCTACCGGCTAAACGTATTCACCGTAACGATCCCCCCGCTGAGGGAACGCAGAGAAGACGTCCCGCTGCTGACGGACTTCTTCATCGCCAAATACAACAAGGCGCTCGGCCTCTCCATTAGCGGCGTCTCCCGCCCGGCCATGGAAAAAATCGCCTCCTACCACTGGCCCGGCAACGTGCGCGACCTGGAGAACGCTATCCAAAGCGCCATGATACTGGCCCCCGGCGGAACGATCCAGACCGAACACCTCCCCCTGCGCGTAAAAGGCTGCGAACAGGCGGAAAGCCCCTCTCTCCCCGCGGGCGAAGCCGGCAGCATCAAAGAAGCCAACGCCCAGGCAGAGAAAGACCTCATCCTCGAAACTTTAAAAAAGTACAACTACAACCGCACCCTTACGGCCGAAGCCCTCAACGTAAGCCGCAAGACGCTCTTTAATAAAATGAAGCGGTATTTTAAAGAATAGTTCATATCTTTGGCGAGAAATGAGTAAAGCGAAAACAGTCTATATATGCTCTGCCTGCGGGGCGGAAGCTCCCAAATGGATAGGGAAGTGCCCCTCATGCGGGCAGTGGAATACGTATGTGGAAGAAGTTATTGCCAAAGAGACGGCGGTCAAAAGGGTTATCCCCGGCTTCGCGGACAAGGGTAAGGCGCGGCCCGTCTTGTTGCGCGACGTCGCCGTTGCGGAAGAAGCGCGCATCGACATGAAAGACGATGAGTTGAACCGCGTGCTGGGGGGCGGCCTCGTAAAAGGTTCGCTGGTATTGATAGGGGGCGAGCCGGGTATCGGGAAGTCTACGCTGGTGTTGCAAACGGTCCTGGCCCTGGATAAACTGAAGACCCTCTATGTGTCCGGCGAAGAAAGCGCCCGCCAGTTGAAGCTGCGCGCCGGCCGGATAACGCATACAAACCCGGATTGCTATATCCTGTGCGAAACGAACCTGGAGCAGATATTCGTACAGGCGCAGAACATACAGCCTGATTTGCTGATTATAGACTCGGTTCAGACCATTTATACCGAAACGGTGGAATCGTCGCCCGGAAGCGTCTCGCAGGTACGCGAATGTAGCGCCCTGATTCTGAAATACGTAAAGGAAAGCGGAGTGCCGGCGCTTCTCATCGGCCATATTAATAAGGAAGGAAGCATTGCCGGCCCGAAAGTACTGGAGCATATCGTAGACGCCGTTTTGCAGTTCGAGGGAGACCGGCATCATATGTACCGCATCCTGCGGAGTATCAAGAACCGTTTCGGGAGCACCGCGGAACTGGGCATTTACGAGATGCGGCAAAACGGGCTGCGGCAGGTAAGCAACCCGTCGGAACTGCTGCTCACACATAACCGCGAGGGACTTAGCGGAGTAGCCATCGCCGCAGCCATCGAAGGAGTGCGTTCTTTCCTTATCGAAACGCAGGCGCTGGTAGGTTCGGCCGTCTACGGCACGCCCCAGCGGAGCGCTACGGGTTTCGATTTGCGGCGCATGAACATGTTGCTGGCCGTGCTGGAGAAGCGCGCCGGCTTCAAACTGATGCAAAAAGACGTCTTCCTCAATATTGCCGGCGGCCTGAAAGTAAACGACCCGGCTATCGACTTGGCCGTTATCAGCGCCGTGCTGTCGTCGAGCCTTGACATTGCGATAGAAGACGGCGTTTGCCTGTCGGGCGAAGTAGGCCTGTCGGGCGAGATACGTCCCGTAAACCGTATCGAGCAACGCATCCTGGAAGCCGAAAAACTGGGATTCCGCCGCATCCTGATCCCGCACAATAACCTGAAAGGCGCTGACTCCTCCGGATGCAACATACAAATCATACAGGTACGGAAAGTGGAAGAAGCCTTCCGTCAATTATTCGGATAAAAATGATAAAAGAATTACAACTGCGTTTATTGCCGGAACAGACGGCAAACGAGCAGGCGCTGAAACAGATAGTCTGCCGCGAAACAGGCGCCGCCCTGCCCGACGTTCATGCCGTACGTATACTGAAGCGTTCCATCGACGCCCGGCAACGTACCATCTATATAAATGTAAAGCTCCGCGCCTTCATTAATGAAGAACCCGAAGCGCCGGAATATCCTGTAATCGAATATGGCGACGTATCGGGAGGAAAACCGGTGGTAGTAGTAGGAGCGGGGCCTGCCGGACTCTTCGCCGCCCTGCGTCTTATCGAGCTGGGACTCCGCCCCATCGTCATCGAACGCGGAAAGAACGTACACGACCGTAAAAAAGACGTCGCCCTAATAAGCCGCGAACACAAAGTAAACAGCGAATCAAACTATTGCTTCGGCGAAGGAGGAGCCGGCGCCTATTCGGACGGAAAGCTCTATACGCGCAGCAAGAAGCGGGGTTCGGTAGAAAAAATACTCCACATATTCTGCCGCCACGGAGCCAGCCCCTCTATCCTGGCAGACGCCCATCCCCACATCGGAACAGACAAGCTCCCCGGCGTAATTGAAAATATCAGGAACCGGATTATCGGCAGCGGCGGGGAAGTCCGCTTTGAAACGCGCATGGAGCAACTGATCATCCGGGACGGTGAAGCGAAAGGCGTCGTAACGCATACGGGCGAATCCATCGCAGGCCCGGTTATACTGGCTACCGGACATTCGGCGCGCGACGTATACTATTACCTGCACAAACAGCAAATAGCCATCGAAGCCAAAGGGATAGCCGTCGGCGTGAGGCTGGAGCATCCCCAGGCGCTTATCGACCGGATACAGTATCATACGAAGGAAGGCAGGGGAAGCTACCTTCCGGCAGCCGAATACAGCTATGTCGCCCAGGTAAACGGGCGGGGCGTTTACTCCTTCTGTATGTGCCCGGGAGGCTTTACGGTTCCCTCGGCCAGCGGCGAGAAGCAAGTGGCGGTCAATGGCATGTCTCCTTCCCACCGTGGCTCGCAATGGGCCAATGCCGGCATGGTGGTAGAGATACACCCCGAAGATTTCCCCGGGTTCGCCCCGTATAAAGAGCTGGCTTTGCTGAAGCTCCAGGAGCAACTGGAAGAACAGGCCTGGCTCAACGGCGGCATGAAGCAAACCGCTCCCGCCCAACGGATGAACGACTTCGTACGGAAAAAGAACTCCTCAGACTTGCCTGTGTCGTCTTATACGCCGGGCTTGCTGGCCTCTCCTTTGCACTTCTGGATGCCGGAGTTCATTACCTCGCGCCTCAGCGAAGGCTTTCGCTGCTTTGGCAAGGCGTCCGGCGGCTTCCTCACCAACGAAGCCGTAATGATAGGCGTCGAGACGCGCACATCTTCTCCCATACGCATTTTGCGCGATAAGGAAACCTGCCGGCACATCGCCCTCGAAGGCTTATTTCCCTGCGGCGAAGGAGCCGGTTACTCAGGCGGCATCGTATCGGCGGCCATCGACGGCGAACGATGCGCCGAAGCAGTTAAACGCTCATTAGAATAAACAGGCTATGAATATCTGGGGATTTCTGGGTTTTTCGATTGTCCTGACGCTTATGCCGGGGCCGGATATCCTGTTTGTCATCACGCAAGGTATCCGCCACGGAAAGAAGGCGGGTATCGTATTCGTACTGGGATTATGTACGGGATTGCTGTTCCATATTATTGCCGTCACATTGGGCGTCTCTGCGCTGATTCAAGGTTCGCCGGCGGCCTTTTCCCTCCTGAAGATTGCCGGGGCGGCTTATCTTTTCTACCTGGGTGTAAAGGCGTTTATCCACCGGAATGAATCTGCTATCCAGCCAAGCGGCAGCGAACGGAAAGAAGAGCGCCACCTGTACCGCCGGGGCATATTGATGAATGTGCTGAATCCGAAGGTGATTCTTTTCTTCTTCTCCTTCCTTCCCGGTTTTGTTGATGTAAACCGGGGGAATCCTGCCTTGCAAATATGTTTCCTGGGGCTGTTGTTTATTCTTCAGGCATTCGTGATATTCTCGACGGTAGCTATCCTTGCCTCTCAACTGACAAGCCTGCTGATGGGAAATCCCCGTACAGCCTTTTGGGTGAATATCGTTACGGCGCTGATTTATTTTGTGATAGGAATCAGTATCTTGTTTGTTTAATAACCGGAAATGCTTACATTTACGGTCGGGAATAATTTAAAAGCAAGCAGGTTATGAGAGTCTTTATCGGCATTTTGGTTACTTTCGTAGTGATAACAGGCGCTATTCTCACGATATTGGCGCTTTGGGGGGTTCTGCCTATCTCCTGGACCATCGTCTGGAAATCAGGCATCACGATATTGATAGCTTTCGGAATGCTTCTGTTGGCTTATCTGTGTTACATCGTCTTCTTTAAAAACTATCGTCGTTAAAGCAGGCAGCGCAGGCAGGGAGTTAAAGCGGTCAGGCCGGTTCTTGTTTGATCCGCTAAACGCCCTGGCTGCTTTGACTCCTGATCTCATCCAGCAATTGGAGTCTTTCCAGAGAGAACGTCGTATCTCTTGCCTGGATGTATTCCAAAAGCTCTTTGGCCTTCGAACGCATCTTCTTTGCATTATCAGTATCTGCACAGGCTTCTTCCAATAGCGCCTTAACGGCTATTTCCAGCCGTTGCAGGCCTGCGTCGTCTTCGCCGTCGAGAAACCGGCGGATGTCGTGCGGCTCTCCGTTCAACAGGAAGTTGCGGTCTATTTTCAGCGAATCATAGACTACTTGCACCATCTGCAGAATTTTCCTTGTGTCATTCGCATTTCTTAGTTCGATAATCTGAGCGATTGCCTTTCCTAACTCTTCAAGCTGAACCATAATAAAATCTCTTCTTAACATGATAGTTTATATTTGATAAAGGAGTTAATTCCGATTACTTTAATTCCTCTATTTTAATAATACGGATGTCGGTTTTCGGGCGGTCGTATGCATCTTTAGGTTGCGAAGCTATTTTATCCAATACATCGAAACCATCGATTAGTTCGCCAAAAACCGTATATTCTCCGTCTAAATGATGTGCGCCTCCTGCGGTGGTATAAGCTTCCCGTTGTCCGGCGGTAAAGAGCAGATGGCCGGGGGTATTCCTGACAACGGAGTCTACCCTGGCATTAATATCCGTTACATAATTATTATACGCTTTGGGATCGGCCGTTTTGAGGGAATCCATCAACTCTTTTACCGGCGTATAAAATTCATTCATCGCCTTTCGCCTGATTGGGATATTGGCGGCGAGTTGCAAGGTGTCAAGTTCTCCCGCGCGGTAAACCTTTCCATGCACAATATAGAACTGCGACATATCCGATTTTTTCTGCGGATTGGTATTGTCGGGCTGGCGTGGGGCTGCCAGGGCTCCTTTCTTGTGGAAATAGTGTTCGCGAAACTCGGGCATGATCTCCGCACTTCTGTCGCCGGCGCCAACACGCGCACCGGCCGGCGCATTCCGCGAATCGGGCGACCCTCCCTGAATCATAAAGTTATTAATAACCCGCGTAAAGAGCGTTCCGTTAAACTCTCCTTTCGTTGCCCGGTCGATAAATACCCGGGTATGGACGGGAATATCCGCGTAAAGCTTCGCCTTCATCGTCCCTGCGTTAGTCTGGATAACGACTACTTTCTCCTGCGCTCCACCCTGTGTTATTATAAAACAGCATAATAGAAAGGCCTGGAATAATTTCATAAATATCCGTGTTTAATTCTCCTGGGTGCAAAGGTAGTAAAAAAAGAAATTAATAAAACAATGAGCCAGGGCAACCGCACCAAATTTTCAAGAGTGTTGAATTCCCCTGCTAAACGACACTTTTTCACCTCTCCTTTCAGCTTTCATTTTTGTTACAACCGATTGGTTTACAGAATGAAATTCTGAAAGGAGACGCAAGAAGACCTTTCAGTTTCCTTACAGCCGGAGCCGGAGGAGAGAGATTTATTCCAAAAAAAAGCATTATAGTGTGTTGAGTAAACCATTATAATGCCTTT
>JAITRG010000145.1 GCA_031288515.1 Tannerellaceae bacterium | reverse complement strand
GCTGTGACGCCTTCAACAGACCATTATTATGGTTTGGTAAAGAGTATATAATGGTTTACTAAAGGCATTATAATGGTTTACTCAACACACTATAATGCTTTTTTTTGGAATAAATCTCTCTCCTTCGGTTTTCCGACTGTAAGGAAGCTGAAAAGTCTTCCTTCGTCTTCTTTCAGGATTTCATTCTGTAAACCAATCCTTTGTAACAAAACTGGAAGCTGAAAGGAAAGGTGAAAAAGTATCGTTTAGCAGGGGTATTTTCCTGTTGAAAAAATAACTCCCGGGCGGATATCAGGTTTATCTTCTTTTTTCGCACGTTTAGCTATTCGTTCACTTTAAAGGTGTATGTCTCGTGGATGATACTTCCTTCTTCGCTTATTCCTTCTACCGTTATCCGGTAGGCGCCGGGTATATCGGATGTGCGGAATGGGATTGTAAGGGTTTCCTCTCCATTGCTTTGCAAGGTTGGTTCCCAAAGGAGCGTGTGGCGGAAATCAGGCATGCGGCTGTTGGTTTCGGCGTCTGTTTCATACGAAGGGGCGTAAAAATAACGGTAGGGTTGTGTTCCTTCGTAGTCAAATAACTGGGTAGTTTCCGGAAATGTGATGGATGGGTAATCATTTTTATAGGATGAAAAAGACAGAATTCCGTCAAAAGGCTGCCCTCCGAAAACATACCGCCCGAAATAAACGTCTATCTTCTTTATCAGAAGAGGATTGTAAGAATACATCTGTTCATGGTCGGTTACCGGTATATTGTCGAACAATACCAGGGTGTTGCCGTTCGTATATTTCATCTCTTTTGTCATGGCAAAAAAGGTACGTTTGCCGTTCACTTTACGCATTTGGACGGCAAGGATAAATTCGATAAAGAGTTCTTCCATTACAGGGAAACGGGTATAATTATCCAACACATAACTCCTGTCGGGAACAAAATGGGTAGGAAGGGCGACACTTCTGATGGCGTTGAGCGAATCGGCGGCATAGGCATTGATTACCTGCAATCCCAGCGCCCTGCTTTTAAGATAGCCTGTCCAATTGCTGTCTGTTACTATCGGAGGCAACGGTTTGCCGGTATGGTTGATATAAGGCGATTCTATGTCTATCCGGTAGCGTTTGCCCGATGGGTCGATGGCCGTTGTGGATATTTCCCGTTTGCCGGTGGCATATTGGGTAAAGAAGGTGATTTTGCCGTCAGAATCCTGTTTCCCATTGTATATATGTATGGGTTCGCCGGGGAAAGACAACAATTTTATCACATTTTCGGGCGACCGTTGTTCTTCCGTTTTGATATCGATCAACTTACCTTCAATGATGGCGCCTTCATATTCGGGCAACGAATAATTGGCAGATGAAGGAATACCGGCTAACTTGTTTTTCCATGATTCCATATTGTCGTTAAAGCTACGGTACGTTTCAGGTTCAACGCCGGCGATTGATATACCTAAGGAAATATACTCATGCGGCAAGCCCGTCAGATGTATTTCTCCTTTCGCCCTTTTTTTATACTGCGCCTTATCCGTAGAAATGCGTACAGGATTGGAACGGGCCATTATCGTATGGCTGGGTATGGTTGCGGAATCATCATACGGTTGGCTTCTGTTATCCGAATGAAAAGGATTGATGATGCCGATCCTTTTTTCAAAAAAGACAGGAACTTCCGCCTTGCGCATATAGCGCGTATAAGCTATCAGCCGGTAATAGCCGGCAGGCAGCAGCGCGGGCAGTTCTATCCAGCCGGCGCCGGTTCCATCTGTAATATCAACCTTAATCTGTACTTCGGGAATGGAATCATTCACCAGTTCGATATATCCTGTCTTACTGAATGAAAACAACCGGCCTTCCGCATCGGTTGTATATAGCTTCAACCATAACAGTTCGCCTGCCAGGTAAAGTTCCTTATCCGTTTGCAGATACACTCTCTCCTGTACAGATGTGTTTCCTTTTGCCTGCCCGCTATATAGCAGGGCGGCCAGGATGATACATTTTTTTAACGTCTCAATCATATTATATCCCCTGTCTTAGTTATTGATGATCATTCGGCCACCAATCGGGTTTATCTTTTGTTCCTCCCAGCTCCGTGCATTCAACGCACCGGGCCAACAGCCATATATACTTATCACGATCTATCCTGTTTAAGATTCTCCAATGGGTTGCATATAAATCGATAGCTTGAGACGAAAGTCCTGTCATCTCTTCTTCGCAATAATAGTAAACGTTCATTCCGGGAACCTCTTCCGCCGGAATATAAAGCCGACGTGACGTTTCTGTGGATGCAGTTACAAATCCGATGACAACCTCCTCCGGATTGGCCATATTATGTATATTCCCTGATAATTCCGTAGGCTGCGGAGCAAAAACACTTCCTGCATCTTCGATGTTTTTCTGTAAATTACTGAAATAATCGTAAGCTTCCTTTGTGATAGCATACTGTTTGACGAGCACGCTATACAGATACAGGAAACGGGTTGTTCCTCCTTGAAGTTGCAAGACAGTATTATTTTTCAGGGTAGCCGAAGCCAGTTTATCGGTACGGCCCAAGGCAAAAGCGACAGAATGTCCTTTATCCCAGCAATAGTACGTGTTGACTCCTTCCTTGCTTAGCTGTTCGATTACTTTCAATTCAGGGTTCCATCTGTGGGTAGCATATTCGGGCGCCGTATATTCCCAATCCTCTTCGCATGCCCAGCGGTAATACATGATTTCGCCCGCCGGATCGGATGTGGAAACACGGATATCTACCTGCCTCCCATCGTTGCGGGTGATATAGTTTACATCTTCTATTTCCGGTGCGTGAAGCGGGGTTACAGGGTTTGACTGATACTGTTGGTCTCCTATTTTTATATTCAATGTATAGGTCGTTCCCCGGGTAAATACTATTTTTTCATTTACGGTATAGGTACCGGGCACAATCCCGTCTCCTTCTTTTTTCAGTTCCGCCGTATAGTAGCGCGTCCCGTCATCGCAGGAAATAGTTATCAGAGCCGAATTAATATGTTCATAAGAATCCGTTGCGTTTAGCGCTTTCGTCCGGCTTAACCGGATGGTTGTTCCGTAGGGTTCTATTATATTCCCTTCCACCACAAGCATACCGGATGTAGGGGTTACCCCCTTGGGCTCGTAAGGAGCGATACAACTTGCAAGGGTTCCACAGAGCAGGGATAGCCATATAATTTGATAGTTATACATAGACTTTTCTTTTTAGAATTTGATATTATAAGACAGGTAAGGAATCTGAGCGCCGAAGATTGCCATTTTGTATCCGTTTAGTTTGCCGTCTTCGGATATGTAGTAGACCGAGTAGACATTTTCACGTCCGGTAAGATTATAGACGCCAAGAGAGAAATAGCTATGCGTTAAGAGCTTCAGATTGTGGCTGGCCTCTATATTAACAGCCAGGTCGATTCTGAAAAAGTCCGGGATCCGGTATTGGTTCCGCTGGGAGAAATAAACAAATTCGCCTCCGGCATATTCGTATTTGGATGTAGGCAATGTAATGGGCCTGCCGGAGCTGTATTCGCAATTTATCGAGATGCTGTACCGTTGCGTGAATTTATAGTTGCCGGCGAATTTTAATTCATGCGGTTTATCATAGTTCGCCGGATACCAGTTTCCTTTGTTTATCGGTTTTTCCACACGAGGGTCGTTTTGGCGGAGTTCCGTTTTCGAATACGAATAGCTGAACCAACCGTTCAGTTTCCCCTGCGTCTTTCTAAGCATTAATTCTACGCCGCAGGCTTTTCCTTCCGTACGGATGACGTCGGTTTCGATATGATGGTTCATGATGAGTTGCGCCCCGCTCCGGTAATCGAGGTAGTTGTTCATTGTTTTATAATATCCTTCGAGGGAAGCTTCTACCGTATTATTCATGAAGTTTCGGTATACTCCGGCGGCTATTTGCAATCCTTTCTGGGGTTTGATGTTTACATCGCTCAGTTTCCATGTGTCTGTAGGCGACATGATCGTTGTGTTCGACAGCTTATGAATGAACTGACTCAATGTATTGACGCCGGCCTTTATTGAAAAGTCATTATTGAAGGCATACCGGGTAGAGAAACGAAACTCGGGCGAATGGTATGTCTTGATTGCTTTGGATGCGGTTACTTCTTCCGTTTGGATAATTGTCGCTTCCCGTGGCAGCTGATTGGGGCTGTACAGATTGTAGGTACGAGGCCCCAGGGCATTAAACATACTGTACCGGATACCTGCTTCTACGGAGAGTTCCGGCGCAATGTTCCAGCGGTCGGCTATGTATACGGATGATTCAATCGCTTTTTCTTTCTGTATATAATCCGGTATTACAAGCGATTCGGGATCATTCGGCAGGTATTTGCCGGGGTTTAACGAATACAGAATCGAAGCGGCGCCGAAGTCAAGCGTATGCCTGTCGTTCAGATACGAGGTGAAATCTGCTTTGGCGAATGCTTGGTCTATACCGAACGTTAGCGAATAGGCTTCGAACGGATTTTCGGTTGTTTCCGTTTTATAATCATAATGGTCATACCCGGCGGTAAGCGAACCGGTAAACCGCTGGTTGAACATCCGCCTCCATTTAGCCGACGCATTGGCGTTGCTGTACCCGTAACGTTCGTCGGCGTCGAAACGGAACCGGTCGTGGCTGTAATACCCGCTTACATAGAGGTTGTCTTTGTCGGAGAATTTATGGTCTGCTATCAGGTTCAAATCATAGAAACCGGCGCTTCCGTCTTTGTAGCCGCTTTTTTCGGGCAACAGATTCAGCATCCAGTCCGAATACGTGCTACGCCCTCCGGCGATGAACGATGTTTTCTTGCCGACAGGGCCTTCGAGCGTAATCCGGCTGGTCAGCAATCCCAGGCTTACCGATCCGCCGAATTCTTTTTTATTGCCTTCCCGCCCGTTTATTTCCAGTACGGACGAGATACGTCCGCCGTATCTGGAAGGGATACTGCTTTTATAAAGTTCAATCTCTTTCACCAAATCCGGGTTGAACGCCGAGAAGAAGCCGAATAAATGGGTGGGATTATAAATCGTGCCGTTATTGAACAGGATCAGATTCTGGTCTGTCGAGCCTCCCCGCACGTTAAACCCGCTGGAGGCTTCGCCTACCGCCTTCACGCCGGGGAGCATCATTATGACGCGGATTATGTCTACTTCGCCGAAGGTGGTAGGAATGTTTTTGACGTCTTTAATCCTTAACCGTTCGATCCCTAACGTCGTGCTTTGTACGTTCGCCAACTGTTCGGATGTGATGACTACTTCCCTGAGGGAATAAACCTGTTCTTCCAGTTCGATGTCCAACTTGCCGCTTTCGAATAGCATAACCTGCCGCTGGGTTTCTTTAAGCCCTACTCCGCGTATGAGTAACTTTTGGCGGCCGGGCGGCAGTTGAAGCGTATAGAACCCGAAAGCATCCGTCGTGGAGGCGATAAGCGAACTTTCCGTATAAATAACGGCGCCTGCAATCGGTTCGCCTGTTTTAAAATCGCTTATAATCCCGCTTAATGTCAGTTTACCGGCAACGACTGAGGACGATTCATTCCCGATGGTATATACTTTATTCTCGGAAGTAGCTTTCAGTTCCAGCGGATTTAATTGCGAGGCGGAGGAGGTCGCTTTTTCTCCCGGGCGGGACAGGGGAGTAAGGTAACCGGCAGACAGTTCGGCGGTTATTTGTTTATCTTTCAGGATAAACAGGTATTTGTCTTCAAAGGTGGAAATTTTAAACGGCGTGCCTTGAAACGCCATTTGCAGAGCCGTTTCCGGCGTGGAGTTTTCACATGCTACGGTCAGAAGCAACGAGTCCGTTTCGGACGGGATGCAATAGATTGTATAACCGCTTTGTTCTTCAATCTGGCGGAACACCTCATGGGCCGGTTTGTTTTTCGCTTGCAGGCTGATTGCCTTTTGTGCAGAGCCGCCATAGGCAAATGTCAGTAAAGCGGCTGCTATCGGGATGATTCTTACCGGGTTCATCGGGTGAGGTTTTCATATTGTTTGACAAGGGCGATAATAGTCTGCCCGGGGCGTTTCCCGAATTTTAGCTTATGCTCTTTGATGTATTTGCCCAGTTCTTCCGCCCTGTCGGGGAATACGGAAAGGAGCGTCTTTTTGTTTTTAACCGGGTACATCCGTTCGTCTTTACAGATATAATATCTTTCCTGTATTTTGAATGAAGATTCCACTTTAGTCGGGTCTATTCGTTCTACGTATGAAACAACGTATTGTTTCAGCACGGTATGCCTGTTTTCATACAGTAAGACAACGTACTTGCCCGGAGGCCTGTTTTGCCAGGTTTTATTGTAGAAAGACAAGACGGTGGATTCCCCTATTTGCGCATAGCCCAGCTTTTCGTACGCAAGAACGATGTTGAAAGGTTTGTCTGTCGAGCGGACGATTAATTCCTCCCTGAATAAATCCAGCCGCATGGGAATATCTTTATACAAGACGTCGTTATAGCGTATCGTACCGGGCACGAAGTCGGATGTATTCAGGTAAGGATGATTAAGGAAATGAGCGGGATAAGGGATTTGCTCTATCCCGTTATAAAGGGCGGCATATTCTTTTGCCGCGCTCCTGTAAGCGTTAATGGCGCCGTCGGGCGGCGTATTGGCTATATCCTGCCTGTATTGGGCAAACGCCGGGCTTATACTTAGCATACAGGTTAAACAAATGATGGTTATTTTCTTCATAAAAATGATATATAAGCAGTCAAGCAGTTTTTTTATCTGGCCTCCTTAACTATATCTTTGCGCCAACGAGTCAATTACAATATGACAGTAACGCAAAGATATATGATTTTATGTTAAGAACAAATTTTCTACGGAGGAGGTTTAGCGCAAACTGTCCTTTATAACGTTAAGGCAGGAACGGGAAACAAAACCGACCGGCACCCATATTTGCTCCAACGAAAGGCAGTTATTTTGCAACAAAGTTACGAAAAGGTAATTATCATAGAATATAATTGTTATTTTTGCAGCCTGATCATTTATTTATAAACGGGAAAGATGGTTGTTGCCATTATAAAATATAATGCAGGGAATATTTATTCGGTTGATTATGCCTTGAAACGTTTGGGAATCTCTCCTGTCGTTACGGCAGAGCCTGAAGTGTTGTTGAAGGCGGATAAAGTGATCTTTCCGGGGGTCGGAGAAGCCCGTACTACCATGAATCATCTGAAAGATACGAAATTGGATTTGTTGATCAAAGATTTACGTCAGCCTGTTTTGGGTATTTGCCTGGGGATGCAGTTGATGTGTAAGTATTCCGAAGAAGGAAATGCCGGGTGCCTGAATATTTTTGACGTTGAAGCCAAACGCTTTATTCCCCAAAAGCATGAAGACAAAGTACCTCATATGGGTTGGAATACATTATCAATTGTTGCGGAGGGGCTTTTTACTAAAGAACAGGACGGGCAGTTCGTTTATTTTGTGCACAGTTATTATGTGCCTGTAAATAGCTGTACGGCTGCAACTGCGGAGTATATTTTACCCTTTAGCGCCGCCCTGCAAAAGGGGAATTATTATGCAACCCAGTTCCATCCCGAGAAGAGCGGAACGGCGGGAGAAAAGATAATAGAAAATTTTTTAAGATTATAACAGCGGTATGATTGACCTGATCCCGGCTATTGACTTAATCGACGGAAAGTGCGTGAGGCTTACCCAAGGAGACTACAATACAAAGAAAGTGTATAATGAAGACCCGTTGGAGGTAGCCAAAATGTTTGAAGATTATGGTTTACGCCGGTTGCATGTAGTGGATTTGGACGGCGCCCGCAAAGGCAGTATCGTTAATTACCGTGCGCTGGAACGAATCGCCGGGCATACGTCGCTTATTATTGATTTTGGCGGAGGGCTTACGCATGAAAGCGACTTGGAAATAGCCTTTGAGAGCGGGGCTCAAATGGTGACGGGCGGCAGTATCGCCGTAAAAGACCCTGAAATGTTCGCTTCGTGGATAACTGAATACGGCGATCAAAAGATTATACTTGGAGCAGACGCCCGAAACGACAAAATAGCGATAAGCGGCTGGGAAGAAACAACCGGCGAAGAGATTGTGCCTTTTATACAGGCATATTATAATAAAGGTATAACAAAAGTTATCAGTACCGATATTAGCCGCGACGGTATGCTGGAAGGGCCTGCTATTGATCTGTATAAGACAATAAAAGAGGCTTTACCCTGTTTGTATGTGATAGCAAGCGGCGGGGTAAGTTCGGTTGCAGATATTGAAAAGCTGGAAGAAGCGGGCATACCCGGCGTTATTTTTGGCAAGGCCGTTTATGAAGGACGTATTCAGTTGAAAGAACTGATACGGTTTACAGACAATTATGACGATTAACAATATGTTGGCAAAAAGAATTATTCCCTGTCTGGATATAAAAGACGGAACGACGGTAAAGGGAATAAATTTTGTGAATTTCCGCGATGCGGGCAATCCGGTGGAATTAGGCGCCCACTATAGCCGCGAAGGCGCCGACGAACTGGTATACCTGGATATTACAGCTTCGCATGAAGGGCGCAAGACTTTTACGGAATTGGTGCGCAAAGTGGCCGCTTGTATAAATATTCCTTTTACGGTAGGAGGGGGGATTAATGAGATAAAAGACGTAGACCGTTTACTGAATGCCGGAGCCGACAAAGTATCGGTTAATTCTGCCGCGCTCCGTAATCCCTCATTAATAGAAGAAATTGCCAGAAACTTTGGAAGCCAGGTTTGCGTAGTGGCCATTGACGCCAATTATGAGAATGATAACTGGATATGTTATTTGAACGGAGGACGCATCCCTGCCGGTAAAAAACTGTATGATTGGGCTGTTGAAGCTGAAAATCTCGGAGCCGGCGAAATTCTGTTTACAAGTATGACGCATGATGGCGTGAAGGAAGGGTATGCCAATGAAGCCCTGGCGGCATTGGCCGGCCGGTTGCACATACCTGTTATCGCTTCGGGCGGCGCCGGGGAAAAAGAGCATTTCCGCGATGCGTTTACAGCAGGAAAAGCAGACGCAGCTTTGGCGGCCAGCGTCTTTCATTTTGGAGAAATAGGGATAACGGAGCTGAAACAATATCTGTTAAAAGAAGGCGTTAATGTACGAATATAAAAGAAATTAAATAGATGAAATTAGATTTCGACAAGGCGGGGGGACTGATTCCTGCCATTATCCAGGATAACAAAACGAATAAAGTGTTGATGCTGGGTTTTATGAATGAAGAAGCTTATCAACAGACCAAAAAAACCGGGAAAGTAACCTTTTTCAGCCGTACCAGAGACTGTTTGTGGACGAAAGGCGAAACAAGCGGAAACTTTTTATCCGTAAAACAAATACTGACAGACTGCGATACTGATACGTTGCTGATAAAAGCCGACCCGGCCGGCCCTGTTTGCCATACCGGAAACGATACCTGCTTCGGGGAGCAAAACAGGGAAGATGTGATGTTTCTGAAATATCTTCAAAACTTTATCGAACAGCGCAGGCAGGAAATGCCCGAAGGTTCGTATACTACTTCCTTATTTATGAAAGGAGTGAACCGCATGGCTCAAAAAGTAGGGGAAGAGGCTGTGGAGACGGTGATCGAGGCGACAAACGGTACGGAAGAAGGCTTTATTTACGAAGCTTCCGATATGATCTATCACCTGATTGTGCTGCTTACCAGTAAAGGGCTTCGTATAGAAGACCTGTCGCGTGAATTAATGAAAAGACATAAAGAATAAATATATGGAAGACGATCTGTTGCTCCGGCTGGATAATATAGAAATAAAACGCGACGAAAATGTTATTTTACGGGATGCTTCGCTTACGCTTCATAACGGCGAGTTTTTATATGTGATCGGCAAAGTTGGCTCCGGCAAAAGCAGTTTGTTGAAATCCTTATATTGCGAGGCGCCGTTGAGCGGGGAACATGCCCATTTAATGGAATATGACCTTCTGAAAATTAAACGGAAAGAAATACCTTATCTGCGCAGGAAGCTGGGAATTGTGTTCCAGGACTTCCAACTGCTGACAGACCGTATCGTTGAGAAAAACCTGGAGTTTGCATTAAAAGCTACCGGCTGGAAGAAAAAAGATGAAATCTCAGCCCGTATCAGCGATGTGCTCCACCAGGTGGGAATGCAGACGAAAGGATACAAAATGCCTCATGCGTTATCGGGAGGCGAACAGCAACGCATTGTGATTGCCCGCGCCTTATTAAACGAACCCCGGCTGATACTGGCCGACGAGCCTACCGGAAACCTCGACCCCGAGACAAGCGCGCAGATCGTACAGCTTCTTCACGATATCTGTAAAAAAGGAACGGCCGTAATCATGACTACCCATAACTATACGCTCGTACGTAATTTCCCTGCACGTATCGTGAAATGCGAGAATAGCTGCCTTAGCGCGATATAAGGGAATGATTTTTTATATAACTTTGCAGTGTTTTTAAAGTAAAGAAAAACAATTTAATACAGTAAAAGATGAAGGTTTTAAAATTTGGCGGCACTTCTGTGGGTTCGGCGCAAAGAATGAAAAGCGTCGCGAAGTTAATTACGGCGGAAAAGCGTAACATCGTTGTGTTATCCGCCATGTCGGGCACGACTAATTCATTGGTTGAGATTTCCGATTATTTGTACAAGAAGAATCCCGATGGCGCTAACGAAATAATCAACAAACTCGCTATTACTTATTATAAACATGCCGACGGGCTTTACGGCTCCGCAGAATATAAACAGCGAGCGAAAGAATTGATATCCCATCATTTTGACTACATACGTACTTTTACCAAAGACCTTTTTACGCTGTTTGAAGAACGTGTCGTATTGGCGCAGGGCGAATTAATCTCAACCGGTATGATGAATTTATACCTGAACGAATCAGGCGTGAAATCGGTTCTTTTGCCGGCATTAGACTATATGCGCACAGATAAAAACGCGGAACCCGACCCTCTCTATATTAAAGAAAAACTTTCCGCGTTGCTGGCTGAAAATGAAGAGGCCGATTTATATATTACCCAAGGCTATATTTGCAGGAATGCTTATGGCGAGATAGACAATCTTCAGCGCGGAGGCAGCGATTATACCGCTTCTTTAACAGGAGCGGCCGTCCATGCCGACGAGATTCAGATATGGACGGATATTGACGGAATGCATAATAACGACCCGCGTTATGTGGAAGGCACATCGCCTGTCCGCCAGCTTCATTTTGAAGAAGCTGCCGAGTTGGCTTATTTCGGAGCGAAAATACTGCATCCTACCTGTATCCTGCCTGCCAAGCTAAATAACATTCCGGTTCGTTTATTGAATACGATGCAACCGGAGGCGCCGGGAACCTTGATCTCTAATGAAACGGAGAAAGGCAAAATCAAAGCCGTAGCGGCAAAAGACAATATTACGGCGATTAAGGTCAAGAGCGGACGTATGCTGCTGGCTACCGGTTTTCTTCGTAAGGTATTCGAAATATTTGAAAACTACCAAACGCCCATCGACATGGTTACCACATCGGAAGTAGGCGTATCCTGTACGATAGACAACCGTAAGCGTTTGGACGAAATAGTAGACGACCTTAAAAAATACGGGACGGTGACGGTAGACGAAGACCTGGTTATTATATGTGTCGTTGGCGATTTGGAATGGGATAACGTGGGTTTTGAGGCAAGTATTATAAATGCCTTAATGGATATTCCCGTACGGATGATTTCTTACGGGGGAAGCAATTATAATGTTTCTCTATTGGTTAAATCGTCTGATAAGAAAAGAGCGTTACAGGCGCTAAGCCTGCATTTGTTTAATTAAATAAGTACGGATATGCTAAAAGGAACGTTTCCCGTCGAGAAATTTAAAACGCTTCAGACGCCCTTCTATTACTATGATGTGGAATTGCTGAAGGAAACGCTGAATGTGGTAAAAAGCGAGGCGGGTAAATATAATTATCATATACACTATGCCGTGAAGGCGAATGCGAATCCCCGTATACTTTCCATCATAGCAGAAAATGGACTGGGAGCCGATTGCGTGAGCGGAGGCGAAATACGGGCGGCATTAGATGCGGGTATTCCTGCCGAACGGATTGTTTTTGCCGGAGTCGGAAAGGCCGACTGGGAAATTAATACAGGATTAGACAATCATATTTTCTGTTTTAATGTAGAATCATTGGCCGAACTGAAGGTGATAAACGAGCTTGCCGCCGTAAAAGGACAGGTGGCGCCGGTTGCTTTACGTATTAATCCGGAGATTGACGCGCATACCCATGCAAAGATAACTACCGGGATGAAAGAAAACAAGTTTGGTATCAATCTGGGGCAACTGAATGTCGTAATCGACGAATTGTTGCAGATGAAGCATGCGAGGTTGACAGGCCTCCATTTCCATATCGGTTCGCAAATCACGGATTTATCTTCTTTCCAGAATCTGTCTATCCGGGCGAATGAAATACAGGACGATCTGGAAGCGCGCGGGCTATACGTTGAAAACGTAAATTTCGGAGGCGGGTTAGGCGTTGATTATTATCATCCGAACCATTTGCCTGTTCCGGCGTTTGACAACTATTTTGCCGTTATTCATAAATTATTGAAAGTACGCCCCGGACAGAAAATCCATTTTGAGCCGGGCCGTTCAATCGTAGCCCAATGCGGTTCGCTCATATCGCAGGTATTATATGTGAAAGAAGGAGAGACGAAGAAGTTTGTTATCCTTGACGCCGGTTTTACGGAGTTGATACGCCCGGCTATGTATGACGCCTACCATCGGATTGAAAATATTTCGAGCAATGAAGATACGGCGTTTTATGATGTGGTAGGCCCTGTTTGCGAATCTTCAGACGTGTTTGGTAAAGAGGTGGAATTAAATGAAGCGCATCGTGGCGATTATATCGCTTTGCGTTCTGCCGGCGCTTATGGCGAGATCATGGCGTCTCGATATAATTGCCGTCAATTGCCGAAGCCTTACTTTTCCGACACTTTATAATAATGGAACGGTTCCTTGTGTTTAATTTTCCTGAATTGATAGCGGCAGGCGGCGTTATTGTACTGTTGATCGTACAGTTGTCGTATTATGCGATAAGTTATAACCGCCCTTATAAGAAGATGAAAATGCGGGCGGCGGATAAGAATCGCGAAGCGGAAACTACCCCGCCGGTATCCGTTATTGTTTATACCAGGAACGAATCGTATAACCTCAAGAAATATCTGCCGTCGCTTTTGTCGCAGGATTATCCTTCGTATGAAGTAATCGTTATAAACGATGGTTCTACCGACGAAAGCGATGATGTGCTCAAACTCTTTGAACATGATTATAAGCATTTGTACCATACGTTTATCCCGCAGGAATCAAAATACCTCAGCCGCAGGAAACTGTCTCTTACCCTCGGAATAAAAGCGGCAAAGAACGACGTCCTTTTATTTACGGAAGCCGATTGCCGTCCCATCAGTAAAGACTGGATCCGGGCGATGGCGCAAAATTACACAAGCGACACAAACCTCGTTTTAGGTTTTTGCGCATACACGGAAGGGATAGGTTTTCTCCATAAGCTGATCTCCTATGATAATTTGATAAACGGGCTGGAATATCTATCATCCGCCCTGAAAAATAATCCGTTTGGCGGAAATGGCAAAAACCTGTCGTACCGGAGGCGGTTGTTCTTTGAGCATAAAGGATTCAGCAAATCCTTGAGCCTTCATGCGGGGGATGATGATTTATTTGTTAACGAAACGGCCGACAGCCTGAATACGCAGGTGGAATATTCAAAGAGAAGTATTACGAAAATGGCGCCGGTTGAACGGTTTGTTATCTGGAAAAACATGAAGATATCCCGTGCCGCAACGCAGCGCCGTTACAAAGGCCGGCAGTCGCTTTTCTATCGAATGGAAAAGGCTGCGTCTCTCCTGTTTTTACTTGCCGTTAGCGCTTCAATTGTTTTGGGATTAGCGGGAAATCTTGTCGTAAGCGGGATAGCGCTGGCAAGTTATATCGTATTATTTACGACAAAAGCTGTTGTGCTGAAGAGATCGGCTGCCATGTTACAGCAAAAAATGAGTATCGCCCTCTTGCCTCTGTTGGAAATAATCCAACCCCTGTTCGATCTATACATCTATGTATACAGGGTATTCAGAGGTAAAAAAGATTATACTTTTACAATCAGTAATAAGTAAGACAGGTAAGGCCTTGCTTATTCAAAACGTATACTCCGCGCCGGGTCTATTTTACATATCAGGTTGGAGGCTCCCAGCATCATTAACATAGATGCGGCCAGCGTCCCTGCATTTAGCAGGATAAGCGACTGGATGCTCAAATCTATCGGGACGGCGTCTAAGTAATAAGTCGCCGGGTCTAACTTTATAAGATGCGCGTAATGCTGGATGGCGCAGAGGAGTATCCCCACGATATTCCCCCATAACATCCCTTTTCCGATAAGAAAGAAGGAAACGTATAAGAATACCTTGCGGATACCGGCATTATTCTGCCCTAATGTTTTGAGGATACCAATCATGTTTGTCCGCTCCAGAATGATAATGAGTAATCCCGATATCATCGTAAAACCGGCAACGGCCAGCATAATGACGATGATGATAGCTACGTTTATATCCAATACGTCCAGCCAGTTGAATATCATTGGATTCAGGTCTTTCACGGAACGGACGTAATAGGCGTTTCCCAGCCGGTCGGTTTTTTCCGCCAGATAGAAGAAAAGGTCTTCTGCCGTTTGATCCAGCTTCCCGTAATCGTCAACTGATAATTCCAGGCCGCTTGCCTGGTCGTTATCCCATCCGTTCAACCGGCGAACCTGCTTAATGTCGCATATAACAAATAACTCGTCGTAATCCGTAAAGCCAGTTTCGTAAATGCCGGTTATCGTAAACCTGCGCGCCCTTATATCCTCCTGTACGAAGTAGGAGAGGAAAGAATCGCCTGTCGTTAAGTGCAGCAAATTGGCCAGGCGTCGCGAGATAATTACATCCGTCGCGTTTTTCTCCGGGTCGACCGTGAACAGCTCTCCCTCTTTTAAATTGTTGCGGAAGAACGTCCAGTCAAACTGCTCGTCAACGCCTTTAAGGATAATTCCCTGAAAATCCGTTTCCGTTTTTAATATCCCGGGTTTGGTAGCATAGGCTTCCACATGGCGTATGCCCGGGTAAGCGCATAATTCGCCCATCAGCGTATCGCTTATGGCAACGGGGCTGGATTCATAAGACGTATTGCTGTCGAAATTAGTTAGCTGGATGTGAGAACCGAACCCGATTACCTTATTCCGCACTTCTTTCTTAAAACCAATAATAATGGCAATCGAAAGAATCATAACGGCCAGTCCCAATGCGATCCCCGTCATAGCAATACGAACGGCCGGAGGCGTAACCTGCTCGCCGCCCTCTTTACTGAAATGGATTCTTTTCGCTATGAAGAGTTCTAAATTTCTCATGACTGATTATATCTTTCCAGCGCTTTTTCCAGTACCGTCAGCGCTTTGGCCAGTTCTTCTCTGTTTAATACATAAGCGATACGCACCTGGTCTTGCCCTATATCGGGCGTGGTATAGAAACCCGAAGCCGGCGCCATCATAACGGTTTGCCCTTCGTATTCAAATTCGTTCAAACACCAGGCGCAAAATTTATCGGCGTCGTCAACGGGCAGTTTAGCCACCGTATAAAAAGCGCCCATCGGCAGGGGAGAATAACATCCCGGAATACGGTTCAGCCCTTCGATAAGAAAATCCCGGCGTTGCATATATTCGTTATATACCTCATTCATATATGCCTCCGGAGTATCGAGAGACGCTTCGGCAATAATCTGGCCGATTAACGGCGGGCTTAACCTTGCCTGGCACCATTTCATTACATTTTCCCTGATCTGTACGTTCTTCGTGATAAGGGCTCCTATGCGTATGCCGCATTCGCTGTATCGTTTGGATACGGAGTCTACCAGTACTACGTTGTTTTCGATTCCTTTTAAATGGAAAGAAGAGATATAAGGGACGTCCGTATAACAGAACTCGCGGTATACCTCGTCTGAGAAAAGGAACAGATCGTATTTTTTTACGATATCGCGTATCCGGCACATCTCCTCCTGCGTGTAGAGGTAACCTGTCGGATTATTCGGGTTGCATATCAGGATGGCCTTTGTTTTAGAGGTGATCAAAGCCTCAAATTTATCCATGGAAGGGAGGGCGAAACCGTCTTCGATGTGCGAGGGGATCGTTTTAATTACGGCGCCGCTTGAAATGGCAAAAGCCATGTAATTGGCATAAGCCGGTTCGGGGACAATCAGCTCGTCGCCGGGGTCGAGGCAGGCCATAAACGAAAAGAGAACGGCTTCCGAACCTCCGGTAGTGACGATGATATCTTCTACGTCCGCATGGATGTTGAACTTGGCGTAGTAGCGTACTAATTTCTCGCGAAAACTAAGGATACCCTCGCTGGGCGAATACTCCAACACGTTACGGTCTACATGCTTTAAGGATTCCATCGCGACCTGGGGCGTCGGCAAGTCGGGCTGTCCGATATTCAGGTGATATACTTTGATACCTTTGGCTTTAGCCTTGTTGGCGAGCGGAACGAGTTTGCGGATAGGGGAAGCCGGCATATTGACTCCCCGCTGTGAGATGTTGGGCATTTTGTAATAATTAGTAATTAAAAATGACTGTTCGATTAAAAAAACGGCACAAATGTAACGATTAATTAGCGATTAAGCAATAGCCTAAATGCCGGGAGGGGGAGAATCTTTGCTGGCATGCATCGTAGACACAAAGGCGCCTGAATCGATCGCCTTTATCCCGTTTTTAAGGCGCGGCAGGTCTTTACGCTCGGCTATGGTAAATATGATTTCCTTTTCTTTCCCTTCATACATGCCTTTACCGTGCAGGAAGGTTCCCCTCATGCCCATTTTATCGACAATAAGTTCTTTGATTTCCTGCGTTTTGGCGGAGACGATAAAGACAGCCCGGTTCGGATTTTCCGTTTGAAACATTTCCACCACTTTCCCATACACAAAAATAGTAAACCAGGAATATAACGGCACAGCCCAGTCGCGGAATACAAATAAGCCCAGTAATACGATGGCGGAGTCGAGCAGAATGATCGTATGGCTCACCTTTATATTCGTATCCTGCGCAATAACCCTTGCCAGTACGTCTGTCCCCGCGCTTGTGCCGTGCGCCCTGAATACGCAGGTTACGCCCAGCCCCAGGATAGCGCCCCCGTAGAAGCAGGCTATAAACCGGTCGTTCTCCACTAAAGGCGTATCGCCCAGCAGAAAGGACAGCGAATCGGTAAAAGCGGAAATCAGTAAGAACGTTACGATCGTTTTCGGCCCGGAAGACAGCCCCAGCTTCTTCATGGCCAGCAGCAGCAGGGGTATATTAAAGCACAGCGCCATAACCCCCATGGGCAACCCGTCCGGGAAAAGCGGAAACGCCCCCTTCGTCACATAATGAATGACAATAGAAATACCGTACACCCCTCCGGGAACAATTTTATAAGGAGCAAGGAACGCCACATAACTCAACGCCTGCAAAAAGGAGCCGATGATAATCAGCGAATAGTCGCCCGTTGCCTGTTTCAGCGTAGCTTTGGCGGATAATAGTCGTTTTTGTGTCATGATCGAATGGTTTCTTTATAAACTGCAATTACGCAACGACAAAGTTACCATTTTTTTTAAGGCGTTACTCAACGGATAAACGAATAATCCCATATTTTTTATACCTTTGCGCCGGAAAATGACGACTAAACATACATGAGACTACGTAATAACGCAATTGGAATATCAACGGAAAACGTAAAAAATTTAAACTTTTTATGCCTTTTAACTTGCTTATTACGACGGTTTTATTACACACACACTCTCTTTTAGTCGCCCGCGCGCGTTAAGATACATTTATTTTTTTCTCCTGCAAGCAAACGCTTGCCTGAAGTGCTTTGCCCCGGGCAAGGGGCCGCCCTGTCGTATCCATATAAGTCGGGAATAACCCTCCCTTTCGAAAAATAAGAATGATAAACCTAAGGAATATAAAATAAATAACTTATAATAGTTTGGTTGATTGCAATCAAACTTATAATTCCATTTTGGCAGAAAATCATCAAAAATTACAGGCATTTTTTGCATAAATTTTTCACTCGCTTTTCTGCCTGTTTCGTATATTTTTTCGTTAATATGCG
>JAITRG010000095.1 GCA_031288515.1 Tannerellaceae bacterium | reverse complement strand
AACGCTTTGCAAAGATTCGCTCTGTCATTGATACCGCTATCAAGAACGAACAGGATGTCTTCTTTGCCCTGAAATGTATGGCTAATATTCAAATCACGAATACCACCTGAGTAGTTACTTCTACTTTAACACATTAATTTTTTCTCATCAAAAGCGTAAAGCCCCCGTCCCCTTATTCAGGCCCATGCCATTACCTCCATTACAAAGGCTTGTCTGGCGCTATCTTTCAGCTTCCAGCCGGTTTATAAGCGCTTGCGTATGAACGGCTATGGCTGAAAGAAGACCGTTCAGCCTTCTTTCAGAAAAAAAATACGGGGGCGGGGAAAAAGGAAAAATCATTGCGTCCTCTTTTCCCAACCATTACGATGACTTTAGAACGTCCTTGCGACGCCTTTGGCAAACCATTGAGAAGACTCTGAACAACCCTTGAGAAGACTAAAAAAAAGCGCTATGACGCCTTCAACAGACCATTATTATGGTTTGGTAAAGAGTATATAATGGTTTACTGAAGGCATTATAACGGTTTGTCAAAGGCATCATAACGGTTTTTTTATGGCGTTAATCCCTCTCCTCCGGTTTTCCGACTGTAAGGAAGCTGAAAGGTCTTCTTTCAGGATTTCATCCTGTAAACCAATCCTTTGTGACAAAACTGGAAGCTGAAAGGAAAGGTGAAAAAGTATCGTTTAGCAGGGGAGTTTTCCTGTTGAAAAAGTAATCCCCGGGCCTGCATACATTCCTTCCTCAGGTAGAAGTGTGTTAGAAACAGGAAAAGAGATTAGTGATAACGATGAAATCGTGAAAGAAAAAGAAGAAAACGGCTATATTATCCTATCCGTAGGATCGGGGAAGTATCAGTTTGAATCGAATTATAAAAAATAGTTTTTCTGTCTAAGCGGTGTAACCTTCAAAACTTTATTTTTTTTCATTTTTTCAGTCACATTTTTTGCAACTATATGATATGCAGAATAATAAGTGTGGATGGAGTGTGACGGAACGGTTGCAGACACAGCGTTCCGTCACACTTTTCAACCCTGTCGGATAGTAATCAGTAAACCATTATATAGTCTTTACCAAACCACTATGATGGTCTACTGAAGGCGTCATACTGTTTTTTCAGTCTTCTCTATGGTAGAATCAGACCGTCAAATCACTACCTTTGCCCCACGTATGGAAGATATTATTAAAGATATGCGAGGCAGGCTTCGCCGGGCTATGAATGGGGTGGCTTCTGCCGGTATGCGGGCGCAGGGTATTGATTATAAACTGAACTTTGGGGTGGCTCTGCCTGAAATAAAGGAGATGGCTTTGCTGTATACAAAGGATGCGGCCCTGGCGGAACGGTTGTGGAAAGAGGATGTACGCGAGCTGAAGATTATGGCTACTTTGCTACAGCCTTATGAGGCGTTTACCCGTGAACAGGCCGAACAGTGGGCGGCGGATATCCGGTACGTGGAAATCGCCGGACAATATTGTATAAACTTATTACAGTATCTTTCTTTTGCCGATGCATTGGCTGCCGGCTGGATTCGCAGGGAAGAAGGTTTTGTGCAGGTTACGGGGTTTCTTTTATACGCCCGTTTGTTTTCCGCTGGCTACCGGTTATCATCCGGGCAAGAACCCATTTTTTTAGATGCAGCCCGCCAGGTGATGGATAAAGGAATCTCCCGCTCGCAACGTTCGGCTGTTTTAGCGTTAAAACGATATGGAAGGCAAAGCCGGCAACAGGCAGACCGGACGCTCCATTCCATTGCCGGCTATGCCTCTTGCCGCTCTCCTGAAAAACAAGAATTTTACAACGATATTAAATTTGAGTTTGATTTTTATTTTAAACATTCATAATTCCTGATTCATAATTCATCTGATTCAGGAAGAAAAACGTATCTTTGTCATTTGCGTGAAGTCGCCATTTTATGGACAGCAAATTATATAACGAAATACAGGAGAGTTTTACAAACTATTTAACAGAAAAGAACCTTCGTAAAACCGAAGAGCGTTATGCCATATTAGAGGGGGTATGCGCTTTTACGGGGCATTTTGATATAATTATGTTGCATAATAAAATAGAAGAAGCCCGGTACTATGTAAGTAAGTCTACCGTTTATAACACATTGGACGTATTGCTTGACGCCGGGATTGTGGTAAGTTACCAGATTAACTCCCAAGCGGTACAGTATGAACTGAAAAAATATGCGGAGACGCACTCGCATCTTTTCTGCACAAAATGCGGTTCGACCCGCGAAATCAAAAACATGCATATAAAAAGTTGCCTGGATGCAATGAAAACGCCCGGGTTCACTCCTGATTTCTATTCTTTGTATATTTATGGGATATGCCGCAAATGCAAAAACAAAATTCAGAAAGAAAGAAAAGAAAGAAAGGAAGGAAAGACGAAACAAAATAAATAAGTTTAGACTTAAGATGAAAGTAGACGTTTTATTAGGATTACAATGGGGCGATGAAGGAAAAGGGAAAATAGTAGACGTACTAACTCCCGGATACGATATCATAGCCCGTTTTCAGGGAGGCCCTAATGCGGGGCATACGCTGGAGTTTAACGGACAAAAATATATTTTACGTTCTATTCCGTCCGGCATTTTCCAAGGCGGGAAAATAAATGTGATAGGTAACGGCGTTGTGCTCGACCCTTTATTATTCAAACAAGAAGCGGAAGCGCTGGCCGAAAGCGGGCACGACCTGACAAAATGCTTGTTGATTTCAAAAAAAGCGCATCTTATCCTGCCTACGCACCGTATACTGGACGCCGCCTATGAAACGGCAAAAGGAGACGGGAAAATAGGTACTACGGGAAAAGGCATCGGCCCTGCTTATACGGATAAAATAAGTCGCAGCGGCCTGCGCGTAGGCGACCTGCTTCATAACTTTGAAGCCAAATACAGCGCTGCAAAAGCAAGGCACGAAGCTATATTAACGTCGTTAAACTACACATATGATATAAAGGATATGGAAGCCGAATGGCTGGAAGCGTTGGAATTTTTAAAGAAATTCACCCTGACGGATAGCGAACATACGATTAATAATGCACTGAACGAAGGTAAATCCGTATTGGCGGAAGGCGCACAGGGAACCATGCTTGATATCGATTTCGGTTCTTACCCTTTCGTTACCTCTTCCAATACGGTATGCGCCGGATGTTGTACCGGTTTAGGGGTAGCCCCGCGCAGTATCGGCGAAGTATATGGCATCTTTAAAGCGTATTGCACACGCGTAGGCAGCGGCCCTTTCCCTACGGAATTGCTTGACGAAACCGGCGAAACGATTTGCCGGGTAGGAAAAGAGTTTGGTTCCGTAACCGGGCGCAAACGGCGTTGCGGCTGGATCGACCTGGTTGCCCTTAAATATGCTGTTATGATAAATGGCGTTACCCGGCTTATCATGATGAAAAGCGACGTGCTGGACGGTTTCGATACGATAAAAGCCTGCGTGGCTTATACTGTTAATAGTAAAGAAGTAACGGCATTTCCTTACGAAGCGGATGATTCGCTCGAACCGGTTTATGTAGAATTACCCGGCTGGAAGACAGATATGACAAAGATGCAAAGCGAAAACGAATTTCCCGAAGAATTTAATGCTTATCTTTCTTTCCTGGAAGAAGAATTAGGAGCGCCGGTAGAGATCGTTTCGGTTGGCCCGGATCGCGAACAAACAATCATCCGGTATCAGGAAAACTAAAAAAGAGAAAAAATTATTATTTAACTAAAAATAAGTAGAACTTATGTCAATTTATTGGATTATATTTATTGGTACGGCCCTTTTAAGCTGGTTGGTATCGCACCGCTTACAAAGTAAATTTGAAAAATATTCAAAAATTCCCCTCTCCAATGGGATGACAGGGAAAGAAGTAGCCGAGAAGATGCTGCGCGATAATAATATTTATGATGTACAAGTAATTTCAACCCCCGGGCATTTAACCGACCATTATAACCCGGCAAGCCAAACCGTAAACCTGAGCGAATCCGTTTACCATAGTAATAGCGTAGCGGCGGCGGCTGTTGCGGCTCATGAATGCGGCCATGCCGTGCAACATGCAACGGCTTATGCGCCTTTAAAGATGCGTTCGGCGTTAGTGCCTGTTGTCAGTTTTTCTTCCAACATTATGACATGGGTACTGTTAGGCGGTATGATCTTACTAAACTCATTCCCTCAATTGTTGCTTTTCGGCATTATCCTGTTTGCAACAACAACATTATTCAGTTTTATCACCTTACCGGTGGAAATCAACGCCAGCCAACGCGCCGTGGCTTGGCTAAGCGATGCAGGCGTCACCAATGCCGACACGTATCCGCAAGCCGTTGATGCGTTGAGATCGGCAGCCTATACGTATGTGGTAGCAGCCTTGGGTTCTCTGGCTACCTTGTTGTATTATATCATGATATTCCTCAGCGGCCGGAGCCGCGATTAAGAACCTGTATTCATTTTTATTTATGAAGCGATTGGTTATTGGCTTTTTATTCTCAGCCCTTCTGTCCGGAAATGCTTTGGCGCAGCAGGGGAGCAGGCAGGTAAACCTGAAAGATATTACCGATGGGAAATTCCGTCAGGCAACGGCTATCGGCGAAATGCGCCCCATGCCCGGCGGGGAGTATTACGCCGCCATGAATAAGGAGCGGAATATGATCATTAAATATGCTTATCGCACAGGTAATCCTGTAGATACCCTGTTTGATGCAAGGAAAGCCCGCGAATGTACATTCGACGATTTTGAAGGATATGAAATAGCGACTACCGGACACCGTATTATCGTATGGCGCAATACGGAGCGTATCTACCGCCGTTCATTTAAAGCCGATGTGTACGATTATGATGTGCGCCGGAATTATGTAAAGCCTTTATCCGACGAAAAAGGAAAAGTAATGATTCCTTCTTTTTCACCCGACGGGCGTATGTGCGCTTTTGTACGCGATAATAATATATGGGTGAAGAAATTTGATTTCGACACAGAAGTACAAGTTACAAAAGACGGAGAAGTAAACAAAATTCTGAATGGCGTCACAGACTGGGTATATGAAGAAGAGTTTAGCGTCACGAATCTGATGGCCTGGTCGCCGGACAGCGAAGTTTTAGCTTTTGTGCGCTCTGATGAAACAAATGTGCCGCAAATGTCTATGCAAATCTATGGCGATGGGCTTTATCCCGGATACTATAACTTTAAGTATCCCAAAGCCGGCGAACCGAATTCAAACGTATCGTTACATTCCTATATCGTTGATACCCGCGAAGTAAAGAACCTGAATGTTCCCGGCGCAGGAGACGGTTATATCCCAAGAATTACTTTCGCAAACGAGCCTGACCGGTTAGCCGTCATGACGCTGAACCGGTATCAGAACATATTCAACATGTATTATATCAATCCTAAAAGCGGCGTAGCCCGTTTAATACTGAAAGACGAAAACGCGGCTTACATTAATTCGGGTTGGCTTACATCTATCCATTTCTATAAAGAAGGATTTACCTGTGTAAGCGAAAAAAGCGGATATGCCCATGTATACCTTCATTCGCCCACCGGCGTTGTATTACGCCAGGTAACGAATGGCAACTGGGATGTAACCAGGCTAAACGGATACCATGAAGCCACACAAACCGTATACTATGAATCGGCGGAAGAAAGTCCTCTCCGCCGTGCAGTCTATGCGATAGATGCGAAAGGGAAGAAAACGAAACTATCGACAGCCGAAGGCGCCAACAGCGCCGTATTCAACGATAATTTTACTTATTACGTAAACAGCTATTCCAATGCGAATACCCCTGTTACCATCACGGTTAACGAAACAAAAACAGGTAAGGCGGTAAGGGTATTGCAAGACAACGCCCGTTTAAAAGAGCAATTGGCCGGATATGCCTATTCGCCGAAAGAGTTTATTAAAATCCATACGGCTTCGGACTATGAACTAAATGCCTGGATCGTAAAACCGGCAAACTTTGATCCCAACAAGAAATACCCTGTGCTGATGGTACAGTACAGCGGCCCCAACTCGCAACAGGTAGTAGACAGTTATGGCTTCGACTGGGAGCATTACCTGGCGTCGAAAGGAATGATCGTTGTCAGCGTAGACGGGCGTGGAACCGGGGCAAGAGGCGAAGCGTTCCGCAAATGTACTTATTTGAAGATGGGCGTCATCGAAGCTAAAGACCAGGCGGAAGCAGCCCGGGAATTGGGAAAACTGCCTTATATAGACAAAGACCGCATCGCTATCTGGGGATGGAGCTTCGGAGGATACGTCACATTAATGGCCATGAGTACCGGCGACGGAGCGTTCAAAGCCGGGATTGCCGTAGCTCCTCCAACGGACTGGAAACATTATGACACCGTCTATACCGAACGCTTTATGCGGACGCCCAAAGAAAACTTTGAAGGTTATGCCGCAACGTCTCCTGTCCGTTTGGCAAAAAACCTGCAAGGCAAGCTGCTGTTAGTTCACGGAACAGCAGACGACAATGTGCATTTCGCGCAGACGATGGAATATGCCGAAGCACTGGTGCAGGCAAACAAACAATTTGAAATGCAGCTTTATAAAGACCGTAATCATGGCATTTCGGGAGGCAATACCCGTTACCATTTATATACCCGGATGTCTAACTTCTTATTTGACAACCTGTAAATGGCGGAACAGGTTAGGAAACCGGATTGGTTAAAAATACGGTTGGGTGGCAACGAGCGTTTCGCGCAAACAAAAAGTATTGTAGAATCGCATGGCCTGCATACGATATGTACCAGCGGCAAATGCCCGAACAGGGGCGAATGTTGGAGCAAAGGCACGGCTACCTTTATGATAGGAGGCAATATATGTACCCGTTCGTGCAGATTTTGCAATACCCCGACGGGAAAACCCTTGCCTTTAAACCCGGAAGAGCCTGCCCATGTAGCCGAAAGTATCCGGTTGATGGGATTGAAACATGCGGTTATCACATCGGTAGACCGGGACGACCTCCCCGACTTAGGCGCCCGGCATTGGGCGGATACCATACGAATGATTAAAAAAACAAACCCGGAAACGACCCTCGAAGTATTAATCCCCGATTTTCAGGGGAGAGTAGAATTGGTAGATATCGTAATCAACGAATCGCCCGAGATTATCTCTCACAATATGGAAACCATCAGGCGTTTAACGCCTGCCATTCGCAGCGCCGCCCGGTATGATACAAGCCTGTCTGTTCTTCAACATATCGTACAAAGAGGAATAACGGCCAAAACAGGAATTATGGCGGGGCTGGGAGAAACGGCAGAAGAAGTAGAAGAGCTAATGGACGACGTACGATCTACAGGAACCGCTATCCTGACAATCGGCCAGTATCTGCAACCGTCCGGGAAAAACATTCCCGTTTCGGCCTATGTCTCCCCCGAAGAATTTAACAGTTACAGAGACGCCGCTATCTGCAAAGGATTCAGGCATGTAGAAAGCGCTCCGTTGGTACGTCCGTCTTATCATGCAGAAAAATATGTGTAATTATGAAACTTTTAAATGCATTCATTGTTTTTATTATACAGTATCGCATAAATAAAAAGAAGAAAGAAGAAAAGAATGAAGTATTATTTTAAAAGGATATTCAATAATCAGGCAATCGGGCTGGCTCCATTATTATTCGCCATGGTATTTGACAATTATGTTTCATATACTGTATCTTTTACCGTTGGCATATCGCTTTGTTTGCTGGGCTTTGCCTTTTTACATCTTTTTAAAAAAGAGAATATCTATCAGTTCTTTTTGATACCTGCCACCGTTACGCTCATCTTATATTCTGTTTTTCTTTTTCTCAATTTACAACCCGTATTATACAACTTTTCAATCTTAATCGCTGAAATATTGCTGGTAGTAGTACTCGCGTTCTTCGGATTTTTCAAGCGTAGCCTATTGGCTAACATAAGAAACTCAAAATCGTCCGCACGCAAACGCACCCTGTTGCATACCACGGTAAATGAAGCTTATTTTATTGCCCAGATCACTCAAAACGTATATACGCTGCACCTGTTTATCCTCTTAATGTATATCCATTTCCCGGAATCGGTACGCAGCACAGGCGCCGAACATTTCTTATACCGCCCTTTGCCCGCAATAATAGGCGTCTTTATCATTATATACGGGCAAATCCGTACGCAAATGATGTATAACGGTTTACAAAAGGAAGTCTGGTTGCCTGTACTTAATGAACAAGGGCATATCGTCGGCAGCATGGCTCATTCCATAAGCCGTTTATCCAGCAAGAAATATTATCATCCTGTTATCCGCATCGCTGTTATGTATAACGGCATGTTATACCTCAGGAAAAGAAATAAGGATGAATATGTGTCTCCCGGATTACTGGATTATCCGCTTCACAGATACGTAAAGTACCGCCAAAACATTGAAAGCGCTTTGTGCGAAACACTCGGCGCATTACATAATGACGAATCTGTAAAACCGCGTTTTATGATACGTTATACCTTCGAGAATAATGCCGCCAAACATCTTGTGCACCTGTACGCGATTTGCATCCGTACAGAAGAACAGTTGGCCCATTTTGCCGAAGGCAAATGGTGGACGCCCAAGCAAATAGAAGATAATATAGGAACGGGGATTTTCTGTGAACACTTTGAAAAGGAATTCCCTTATTTGCGAAGTACGGTTTTACTGGCCGATTCATTTGAGTCCTAATTCGATTACTTCAAGGTCTTTTATCTTTCCTTCCTCGATAGCAAAACGCAGTAAGGTACGCACCTTATGAAAGCCGCTTATCCCTGCCGCTCCGGGATTCATGTATAAACAATTCAGGCGCTTGTCAAACATCACTTTCAGTATATGCGAATGGCCGGCAATAAATAAGCCGGGGCGGGCGTCGTATAATTCTTTCCGGATAGAAGGGTCGTATCTTCCCGGATAACCGCCGATGTGCGTCATCAGCACAGTTATGCCTTCTATTGTGAAATGGGCGGTCTTAGGGTATTGGGAGCGAACGGATTGCCCGTCGATATTGCCGTAGACGGCGCGTAACGGTTTTATAGCCGCCAGTTTACAGGCCAGCAGCTCCGAACCGACGTCGCCTGCGTGCCAAATCTCATCGCATACATCAAAATATTTCTTATATTTTTCATCCCAATAGCCATGCGTATCGGAAAGAAGTCCAACTTTTACCATAAAATTTCTTTTATTGTGCAAAAGTATCTATATTTACCCAACCATAAACAATATGAATAAAGATTTATACAGATACTTTGAACGCGATATCAGTTGGCTGTCTTTCAACTACCGCGTATTATTGGAAGCCGAGGATGATCATCTTCCCATCTATGAGCGGATAAAATTTTTATCTATTTATTCCTCTAACCTGGAAGAGTTCTACGAAATTCGCGTGGCGGAACACCGGGGGATTATTATAAAGAAAAAATTCACGGAAGATAATGAGAATGATAACGACGCCGAAGAAACGCTGGCTAAGATCGCCTGTGAAGTAAACCGGCAGCAACAGGAATATTACCGTATTTTTTCCGACAAGATATTGCCCGAACTGAATAAACAAGGTATCTACCTGTACCAGGATAGCAAACCCTTTCCTTTCCATGAAGAATTTGTGCGGAATTTCTTTAATGAAGAGGTGTTCCCATTCTTATCGCCGGTAATGATACAGAAG
>JAITRG010000068.1 GCA_031288515.1 Tannerellaceae bacterium | reverse complement strand
TCCCAATTAAAAACCAAAGCCAAAGCCCACCAGTTGTGTACGGCTCATTTATTGCGTGAACTGCTGAACTTTGAGAAGAGTTTGCATGACGCCTGGAGTGTCGGGATGAAAGAATTGTTCTATCGTGCCATAGCCTTGAAACGCGCCATGCTGACCGAAGATTACCAAAATCCCCCGGAAGAAGTGGCAAAACTGAATGAGGAGTTGGATGTGTTACTGTCGGTGGATGCTTCCGGTTTTCATCGCAAAGAGCAGGCTTTCATTAACCGTCTTCAAAAGCACAGACAAAGTATCTTTACTTTCCTTCCATATCCCAATGTCCCACCGGACAATAACGGCTCGGAAAGGGCTATCCGGAATGTCAAAGTCAAAACAAAAGTTTCCGGTCAGTTCCGTAACACGGAAGGAAAGGGAGCTGACCGCTTTGCAAGGATTCGCTCAGTCATTGATACCACTATCAAAAATGGACAGGATGTTTTTACTGCTTTGAAATGTCTTGCTGACATCCAATGTGGGAATACGACCTGAGTAGTTACACTTTTTTTTGTTTTTTTAAAAAACTATTCCCTGCTGCTTTACTCGTCGGTTGGCATAACCGGGCAATAACCAAGTGTTTCAATATTTCATCCCTTTCTTCCTTAACGTTGAATAATCTACCTGTCTAACTGCTTTTCACCTCACCTTTCAGGCTGTTTGTAAATGGATATGGCTGAAACAACTTCCTTTCAGCCTCGTATCTGCTTTCAGCCGGAAATTAGGAGGTGAGCCATATTTATTCCTTCAAATTTTTTTGTGTAAAGTTATTACGGATTGGATGCATACCTTTGGGCTGGAGGAATCAATAAGTGCAGTTCCCGAAGGATTTATGAAACGCCAAAAGAAAAAGGCCCGCGGTTTCCAACCGTTAGCCGTCAATCAGTTATGGGTATGTGACTGGACATGGCCCTTTGGCTTTACTGTTATTGACCATTATATACAGGTAAACCCCACCGTTTTATGGATGGCATGGTAAATAAGTAATCTTCATGCCCCATCCTTGAAAGGATGAACTATACAGGAAGCTGAAAGAAGAGGTAAAAAAAGAAACAGGGAGGAGGTGTATACCTTAAAAAGAGATTGTATTTACTGTTACTTACCGGATATTTATCTACTTTTGCCTTGAATATATTTAATCAGGTGATATGAAAAGATTATTGTTCGTATTATTTATGGCCGTCGCATTTGTTTCATGCGAAGGACCAATGGGATCGCAGGGGCCGGAAGGGGAACCGGGCGGTACGTGGGAAGAAGATTTTTTTGTTGTCCGTCCGAATGAATGGGTGACAGAGAAAGGCGCTATCCCGGGAACGGCCAATTTTTACTACTTCCACAGGCGCGAATGGTCTGCAATGGATGAACTTGCCGTGGAACGGGGAATCGTGATTGGATATGTGGAAGACTTTAACGGCAATTATACGGCATTGCCTTACGTTTTCCATGACAGGGATGCACGTGACTGGACCGTAACTACTTCCCTCAGTTTTTACCAGGGAGGGTTTGAAATACAGGTAACGAATAGCGACTTTGAAGCTGTCCCGCCATTAAAAGATATGGTATTCAGAGTCATTGTTTTCAAATAAAACCGGGGGCAACGGCAGGTATGCAGAAACATACTACTACGCTACGCGAAACGGTAGAAAAGCTTTCGGACGAATCGTCTTACAGGCAATTATTCCATCCCTGCGGGGAAGAGGAGGAGGCGCTTTCGGGCGACGCGGTGAAAGAAATAGTGGAACTTTGCCGGGCTGTCCTCTTCCCCGGCTACTTTGGCGCTGCACGTATAGGCAAACAGATGATCCGTTTCCATATGGGCGTGAATATCGGAACGTTACATGATTTGCTGTCCGGGCAGATATATGCCGGGCTTTGCTTTTCGGACAGGAAATGCGCCGGACGCCGGAAAAGCGAAAGACGGGAAAGGGCGGAAAGCCTGTCGGAAACGTTTATTGCCTTTCTCCCGGAATTACGTAACTTGTTGGCCGCGGATGTGGAAGCGGCTCTTGATAGCGCTCCGGCAACTCAAAACATCGGCGAGGTAATTTTCTGCTATCCGGGCGTGAGAGCTGTGATTAATCATCGTATCGCACATCAATTGTATAAATCGGGCGTTCCTTTTATTCCCCGGATGATTTCGGAAATGGCCCACTCGGAAACGGGTATCGACATACACCCCGGCGCCCGGATAGGGCGCCGCTTTTCCATAAGCCACGGAACAGGAACCGTCATCGGGGAAACCAGCGTGGTAGGGAAAGGGGTAACCGTTTGCGGGAGCGTCTGGATTACGGGCAATATCGCTCCGGGGGAAACATTAAAATATAGACTAAATGGACAAAGCGAATTTTGAAATGGTGGCCAAAACCCTGTCAGGGTTGGAAGAAATATTAGCCGGCGAGTTAATTGCTTTAGGAGCTAATGATGTAGAGATTGGCCGCCGTATGGTTTCCTTTACAGGAGATAAGGAGTTGCTTTACAAGGCCAATTTCCATTGCCGGACAGCGCTGCGTATTCTTAAACCGATTTACCACTTCAAAGCAAAAGACGCCGATATGGTATATCAGAAGACGAAGGAAGTGGCATGGGAACATTATATTTCACTTGATAAAACATTTGCCGTTGATTCGGTTATTTATTCGGACAATTTTAACCACTCCAAGTTTGTAGCTTATCGTACGAAAGACGCCATTGTAGATTACTTCATGGCGAAATATGAAAAACGCCCTTCCGTACGGGTGAATAATCCCGATTTATACATTAACATCCATATCTCTCATAACGACTGTACGCTGTCTGTTGACAGTTCGGGCGAAAGCCTGCACAAACGCGGCTATCGTATCGAACAAACCGAGGCTCCGCTAAATGAAGTTTTAGCCGCCGGCATGATAATGAAAACAGGCTGGAAGGGAGAATCCAATTTTGTAGACCCCATGTGCGGTTCCGGCACTTTGTTGATAGAAGCGGCCATGATTGCCCTCAATATTGCCCCGGGTATACACCGTAAAGAATTTGCTTTCGAGAAATGGGTTGATTTCGACCGGGAATTATTCGACCGCATTTACAATGACGAAAGTAATGAACGCAAATTTACATTCAAATGCTTCGGCAGCGATATTTCTCCCACCGCCATACAGGTTGCCGGGAAAAACATCCGTAATGCCGGGCTTATGAAATACATTGAACTGAAAGAATTACCCTTCCAGCAGTTTACCGAAGCGCCTCAACCCGGCCTGATGGTTACCAACCCGCCTTACGGCGAACGGATTTCGTCGCGCAACTTAATGGAGCTGTACGCAATGATAGGCGAACGGCTGAAACATGCGTTCTCCGGTTATAATGTATGGATACTCAGCTATAAGGACGAGTGTTTTGATCAAATAGGCCTGCGCCCCAGGGAAAAGGTAAAGCTGATGAACGGCCAGCTGGAATGCGAGTACCGCTGCTATGAAATGTTTGAAGGTAAAAACAAGGAATATAAAAAAGCGCTCAACGAAGGCGGGGAACAGAAACGCCCCCCGGAGAGGGACACCGCAAAGCCGGACGAAAAGCGTTCCGTTAATTTCAAAACAGCCCGTATAGACCGGCCGGATCGCCGGTTTGCCGCAGCCCGGGCAAAAGAGGAAGAGAAAAAGCCGTTCAAAAAAAGACGGGATACATCGAATGATTAAACGAATTAAAAAACAACTATGAACATTTTACTAATCGGTTCGGGAGGAAGAGAGCATGCGCTTGCATGGAAAATAGCGCAAAGCCCGAAGGTTAACAACTTATTTATCGCTCCCGGCAATGCGGGAACAGGGCAGGCGGGAACGAATGTGCCGGTACAGGCTACTGATTTTCCTGCAATAAAAAACGTTGTCCTGGCAAATAACATCGACAGGGTGGTAGTAGGCCCGGAAGACCCGTTGGTGAACGGGATTTATGACTTTTTTAAAAACGACCCGCTTCTACAGGATATTCCTGTTATCGGCCCAAGCAAACAAGGCGCCCGGCTGGAAGGAAGCAAGGATTTTGCCAAAGCATTTATGGAACGCCATCAGATACCGACAGCCCGTTATAAAAGTTTTACGGCCGCCACCGTAGAAGAAGGGCATCGTTTTCTTGAATCGTTACAAGCCCCTTATGTGTTGAAAGCCGATGGGCTGGCGTCCGGAAAAGGCGTACTGATTATCTATGAGCTGGAAGAAGCCAAAAAAGAACTTCATGCCATGCTGCATGGAATGTTCGGCGACGCCGGCAAGACAGTTGTTATCGAAGAGTTCCTCGACGGCACGGAATGTTCCGTTTTTGTCGTTACAGATGGCGCCGACTATAAACTGTTGCCCGTAGCCAAAGACTACAAGCGGATAGGAGAAAATAATACCGGGCTGAATACCGGCGGAATGGGCGCCGTCTCGCCCGTACCCTTTGCCGGCGACGTCTTTATGCGGAAAGTAGAAGAGCGTATCATCCGGCCGACGATAGAAGGGCTGAAAGCCGAGAATATAGATTATAAAGGTTTCATCTTCTTCGGCCTCATCAACGTAAAAGGGGAACCTATGGTTATTGAGTACAACTGCCGGATGGGCGACCCTGAAACGGAAGTGATTATTCCGCGCATCCAAAGCGACCTGGTGGAACTGCTGGAAGGTATCGCGCAGGGCGACTTAAAAAACCGCCCGCTGGAAATAGACGAACGTACCGTGGCCGCCGTTGTACTGGTGAGCGGGGGCTATCCTGAAGCATACGGGAAAGACAAAGAGATTAAAGGACTTGAAAACCAACTGTCGCCTGCTACCGTCGTTTTCCACGCCGGCACAAAAGAATCGGAAGGTAAAGCGCTTACGAATGGAGGGCGCGTATTGGCCGTAAGCTCTTACGGGAACAATCTGAAAGAAGCCTTAACCCAATCTTACAAAGCGGCCGGAACCATCCATTTTGAAAAGATGTATTTCCGCACGGATATAGGCTTTGATTTATAATGTGGCGCGATGAAGGGAAGGTACTCGTTTCAGATAAAACAATATACGATTGACACGCCTGCCAATTATTTTTTCCTGCTGGCCGTTTCGCTTGTATTCTGGATTATAGGGTACGTTTTCTCTGTGGGCTATCCCGTTTACGGAAACGCTTCTTCCACGCCTTTATGGAATATGGTTTGCAGCCTGTTGCCTAATAAGGGCGCCACCTGTTTGATAGGCTTGCTGTTAACGGCCGGCGGGGCTTTTCTGATTCACCGGGCTAATTACGTATTGGTGATTATCCGGGAAAAAACATTCCTGCCCTTTCTCATTTATGTCTTGCTTGTCAGCAGCAATCCTGCTTTTTTCCCGCTCAAATCCATCTCTGCCGGCGTTTTTTGCCTCGTATTGGCAATGTATCAATTGTTTATCTCTTATCAGGACGGACAAGCCACCGATAAGGCTTTCAACACCGCTTTAATTATTGGAGCCGGAAGCCTGTTCTGGGTGTATACCTTGTGGTTTTTTCCTTTATTCTGGACAGGCATGTATAATTTCAAGACCTTGAACATACGTACCTTCTTAGCTTCGCTGATAGGATTAAGTACCGTGTACTGGTTTCTTTTGTTATGGCGCTTTTTGCGATGGGATTTCACTTCTTTCACGGTTCCTTTTTCCGCTTTAGGAAATATTGATTTTCTTCAGGTTACGGGCATCGGGCTGATCGACTGGGTTATTATTATCTATCTGGCTTTTTTAACGCTCATCGCTTCCCTCTATATTGTTACCCACGAACATGATGAAAATATACGGACACGGCAATACCTGTTTTTTCTGATTGTTTTTGCTATCCTGTCGTTTGTTTTATTCTTCCTGTATGAACAATCATCCGACGAATTTTTATGTATCGCCTATATGCCTGTCTCCATTTTATTAACTCATTTCTTTACGGTTAAAAAAGGGAAGAAAAGATACCGGGGATTCTATTTATCATTTGTGGTTTATATTGTTTTATCATTTATCCGCCTGTGGAATTTTTTATTGAATACGGTTATATAGGCGTTTTTATCGCTTCTTTTCTGGCAGCAACAATCCTGCCTTTCAGCAGCGAAGTGGTACTTACAGGCGTCCTGCTGGCCGGGACGTCTTACTGGCCGTGTATGATAGCGGCAACGGTTGGCAACTTCCTGGGGGGGATGACTTGCTATTGGCTGGGTATGCTGGGCAAGGTAGAATGGATAGAAAAATATTTAAAATTAGATAAGGTAAAATTAGATAAGGTAAAATACTGGGTAAAGAACAAAGGGGCGTGGACGGCTTTTTTTGTTTTCCTGCCGGGCGTTGGCGATTTCATTGCCGTAGCTTTGGGTTTTCTCCGGGCGAATGTGTGGATCGTCGCTATCTCTATGTTTCTGGGGAAAGCCGTTCGTTATTGGGTATGGATGGAGTTTGTTTTTAAAGTGCAGTCAATGTTCTAAAGCGTTTATGTGATGGAATTCCGGACACAAGTTACAATCCCCGAATCGGCTTTTGATTTTTCATACCGGGACGAAATAATGCTGATGGGTTCCTGCTTTGCAGAAAATATCGGGACTAAACTCAATGAAGCTAAATTTACGGCGGATATCAATCCTTTCGGGATACTTTACAATCCTGCGTCCGTAGCTTTATCATTGAAGGCATTATTATATCCGGCGCCGTTTTCGCCCGGTGAATTGTTTGAACATGAAGGGCTTTTTCACAGCTTTGCCCATCACGGCCGGTTTTCGGCTCCCTCTCCCGAAGAGTCGTCTGATAAAATCAACCGGCGGTTAGCTGTTTCGGCTGCTAATTTAAGTAAAGCTTCCCGGCTTATCCTTACTTTCGGGACGGCATTTGTGTACCGTTTAAAAAGTAATGGGCGGATTGTTTCCAATTGCCATAAATTGCCGGAAAAGATGTTTTTTCGCGAATTCGTTCCTGCGGATGCTATCCTGGCCGAATGGAATACGCTCCTCCTCTCCCTTTGGGAACAAAACCCGGATGTAAAGGTCTTGTTTACGGTTAGCCCGGTACGCCATTGGCGGGATGGCGCTCACGCGAATCAACTGAGTAAGGCAACGCTTCTGCTGGCTGTTGACGCATTGCAAAAGAAATACCCGGAACGTATCGCCTATTTTCCGGCCTATGAAATTATGATGGACGAATTACGCGATTACCGCTTTTATGCCGGCGACATGCTGCATCCCTCCTCCGTTGCCATAGACTATATCTGGGAATGTTTTACCCGCCATTGCCTTGCACGTGAATCGCAGGTAGTCCTGAAAGAATGGTTGGAGATACAAAAAGCGATAAATCACAAACCTTTTCGGCCTCAAAGCGAGGGATACCGGCAGTTTATCTCGCAAACTTTGTTAAAGGCGGAACAAATTAACCGGAAATTTCCTTACTTTGACATGGCAAAAGAGATTGAACAATTAAGGGCTAAAGCAGAAAATATATGAATTACACGATAAAAGAAGTTGCAAAGATAATAAGCGCAAAAACAGTCAAATTGCATGACACAACCATCTGTATGTTGCTTATCGACAGCCGCCGGCTTTCCTTTCCCGAAGAAAGCCTTTTTTTCTCGCTAAAGACGAAAACAAACGACGGGCATAAGTACATCCGCGAACTGTATAAGTTACGTGTCCGCAATTTTGTGGTAAGCGAAATGCCGCCGGATTCCGAATCAATGCCTGACGCTAATTTCTTAGTAGTGAAAGATACATTGCAGGCCTTGCAGAAACTTGCCGCCTTCCACCGGAAGCGTTTTACCATCCCGGTTATCGGCATTACGGGGAGTAATGGCAAAACAATTGTAAAAGAGTTTTTATACCAGCTTCTGCATACCGAATTTAGTATCGTACGTTCGCCCCGCAGTTATAATTCGCAGATAGGGGTCCCTCTCTCCGTCTGGCAAATGAATGAGAAGCATACGCTGGGTATATTCGAAGCCGGTATTTCCCAACCGGACGAGATGGAACGGCTGAAACCGATTATTGCCCCTGCCATCGGAATCTTCACAAATATAGGGGAAGCCCACCAGGAGAATTTCCTTTCTTCTACCCAAAAGTGTATGGAAAAGCTCCGCCTGTTCAGCGAATGTGAAGCGATTATTTATGATGGCGACAATGTATTTATCTCTAACTGCATCGAATCGGCTTTCCTTTCGCACAAAGCGATCGCCTGGAGCAAAACAAATTCCGAGGCTCCCTTATTTGTAGAATCCATAACGAAGAAAGCCGCCGGAACCGAGATTGTCTGTACGATCATGGGGCTGAGTAGCGCCTATATGATCCCGTTCACAGATGATGCGTCTATCGAAAATGTGATCCATTGCATTGCATTAATGCTTTACCTGAAACCGACAAGTATCCGCAACGCCGACAAGTTCTCGCGGCTGGAGCCTGTCGCCATGCGGCTGGATTTAAAACAGGGAAGAAATAACTGCGTGCTGATTAACGATACCTGCAACTCGGATATCAATTCGCTGGACATAGCGCTCGACTTTTTACAAAGCCGGAAAATGGAGAAACAAATGAAGACTACGCTTATCCTCTCCGATATCCTGCAATCCGGCGCTCTCCCCAAGTCGTTATACAAAAAGGTAGCCGACCTGGTAAGCCGGAAAAAGACAGGCCGCATCATCGGTATAGGCCGCGACCTGATGGAATATGGCTCGTTGTTTACGATGGAAAAAGCGTTTTACCAGACAACCGAAGATTTCCTTTCGTCGCCCGGCCTGAAAAGCTTCAAAGATGAACTCATTTTATTGAAAGGCTCGCGGCGTTTTCATTTTGAACGTATATCGGAATTGCTCGAAAAGAAGGTGCACGAAACCATATTGGAGGTAAACCTCGACGCTATTGTCTATAATTTTAACCATTATCGTTCCATGCTTCGCCCGGAAACGAAAATAATCGCTATGGTTAAAGCATTCGGATATGGCATAGGCCCTAATGAACTGGCCAAAACATTACAGGAATACCGGTGCGACTACCTGGCCGTAGCCGTAGCCGACGAAGGAGCCGCGCTTCGTAAAGAAGGAATCTCTATCCCCATACTTGTGATGAATCCCGAACTCAGCAGTTTCAACCTTTTGCTGGAAAACCAGCTTGAACCGGAAATTTACAGTTTTCATCTGTTGGATGCAATGATCAGGGAAACGGCGCGCCGGGGTATCACCTCGTATCCTGTTCATATAAAAATAGATACCGGGATGCACCGGTTAGGCTTCCAGCCGGGCGACATGCAAGCGCTTTGCGAGCGTCTCAAACTGCAGACCGGCGTTACAGCCCGTTCCGTTTTTTCCCATTTAGCGGGAAGCGATTCACCCGAATTTGATTCGTTCACAGAACAACAGATAGCGAAATTCAGGCAAGCGGCGGAAGAACTCGAAGCCGGATTGGATTATAAGATATTCAAACACATACTCAATTCGGCCGGTATTGAACGGTTTACAAAATACCAGATGGATATGGTACGGCTGGGTATCGGATTATATGGCGTAAGCGCTTCCAATGATAAGGCGCTGCAAAATGTAGCCACCCTGAAGACAACTATTCTTCAAATACAGGAAGTCCCCGCAGGCAACTCCATCGGATACAGCCGCATGAGTTATGTTTCGCGCAATTCGCGTATCGCCATCATACCCATTGGCTATGCCGACGGTTTAGACAGGCGCTTCGGCAACGGGACAGGAGAGGTACTGGTAAACGGCCGCCGCTGCCCCATCATCGGCAATGTCTGTATGGATACCACCATGGTAGACGTTACCGATATCGACGCCCGCGAAGGCGACCCGGCCATCATCTTCGGAGAAGAGCTCCCCATCAAAGAATTATCCGACAAATCAGGAACAATCCCCTACGAAATACTGACATCTATCTCCCCGCGCGTAAAAAGGGTTTGCTACAGGGAGTAGAAAACCGGGCTGCGTTCCGGTTATTTCATAATCACAACAAGGTCCGTACCGTTTTTAGGACGTACGGCGCTGCCGAATGGATTTCCATTATCATCCAATACAGGTTCCAGCCAGGGATAATATTTCGGATTGTAATAAACCGGATTTTCCGACATGTCATAAATCAATTAATCATTAAACCGGATTTTATTCATAAGACATATATTTCCCCGTTCATTCCTGTAAAGTTGAATCTTTATCCCGTCTTCGTTCCCATCGGGATATTGTATATAGACATATACAGGCTCCTCTTCGGCGTCGGCATACATTATAGAACTGGCGTCCAAAAAGTAGTATCCCAACGTACCGCAGTCTATCGCCTCATATTCGGCAGTACTCCGGTAAGGAGGGTTGATTGTCCTGTATTCTTCATGAGGCTCTCCATAAATTAAATACCAACGTTCTAAAAATGTACGCTTTTTCCCATTATCAAGATATAATACTTCTATCCCGCTGGCGTATGTTTCCCCAAAGTAGGCTGGCGACTCAGGATTCAATCTGTCTTGTAAAAGAGAATCAACAATTGCGATTTTAATTCTCGTATCAATTATATCTTCTGTTATATCAGGATGATCATCGATTGGAGAATCTTTATCCATACTGCATGATCCCCCTGCTAATAACATCATTCCAAAAATAATTAAATTTTTCATCTTAGATAATTTTGTTTACTAATCAATCAGCGGATATAATTTATTAACCTGAGTTCGACGTAAGAAAAGCATGAAAAATGGTAAATTTATGTTAAAAATATTGGACTTCTTAGATCGAACTCAGGTTAACAGATTAAAAAACGTGCGAAGAAAGAAGCTAACCCTGACGCCGGCCCGGGAACTGCTTTTTCAACAGGAACACTCCCCTGCTAAACGATACTTTTTCACCTTTCCTTTCAGCTTTCAACTTTGTTGCAACCGATTGGTTTACAGAATGAAAATCCTGAAAAAAGACCGTTCAGCCTCCTTTCAGGAAACCGGAAGAGAGGGATTTATTCCATAAAAAATCATTATACAGTCTTCAGTAAACCAATATAATGCCTCCAGTAAACCATTATATACTCTTTACCAAACCATAATAATGGTCTGTTGAAGGCGTCATAGCGCTTTTTTTTAGTCTTCGCAATGCTTCATCAGAGTCTTCGCAATGGTTTACCAAAGGCGTCGCAAGGACGTTCTAAAGTCTTCGTAATGGTTTGAAAAAGAGAATGCAATGAT
>JAITRG010000067.1 GCA_031288515.1 Tannerellaceae bacterium | reverse complement strand
AAAATATTCAAAGGAACTTATTTACTGTTACCCTATGCCGGCGGCTTTTTCCCTTATGACGATGTTAACGAAGATCGTGATGATGCCGGCGAACTCGTAGAGATTAACAGTACGGCAACAAAAGACTTTTCGGTTACGCCCTATTTGACCCTCGAATGGGTACAGAAACCCACGGTCGATTCGGAAGGCTATCTGAATTGTTCCGTAAAATTCAGCCGTAATCAGAAATCCGGCTATGAAATGCCTGATCTCAGGCAGGCGAGCCTTTCTGTATCCCGTTCGGTCAACGCCGGAGCTGGCGACGGGAATCTCTTTACCACCCCGCTGACCATTACAAATGACATGGAGGGGACAGAGATACATTTCAAGACGGTTATTCCGTTGAAATATACGGGTATTAATTACTGGGTTCGTGTTTCGATGAATTGTCAGACTGCTGCCGGTAAACCTGAAACGAATTATCCGGGAATGGGAGCTAGCAACTATACGACCATCGAAAAAATATTCGTCGATTAAAATGAGGAACAGACCGGAAGTTTAAACTAAAAGTACCTGTCATCCCGATATGATTCCGGGGTGACAGGTTTTGATATGTTTTCATTCTTTCTCTTACATTTAAAGATATGATACAATGAAAAGAATAATGTGTTTATTTGCTGTGTTGCAGATATTATTTCAATTGTCGGCGCAACAGACGACTCAAAATACCCGATACGATTCATGCAGGAATCTGGTAATGGCCGGTTATCAGGGTTGGTTCGCTGCCGAAGGCGACGATTCGCGCCGGGGTTGGTACCATTACGGCCTCAGGGGCGATAATGCTTCTGTAGATTTTTGGCCGGACATGACCGAATACTCTAAGAAATATGTGGCTCCATTCAAAATGCCTGACGGATCGGATGCTTATCTATATAGCGCGTATGATTACGAAAGCATTGATTTGCATTTCCGGTGGATGAAAGAATATGGTATAGACGGCGTGTTTATGCAACGATTTGTAACGGAAATTAAGGGCCCGGCAGGGAAAAGGCACTTTAATAAAGTATTGGAAAATGCGCTGGAAGCTGCCCGGAAGTATAATCGTGCCATTGGCGTGATGTATGACCTGAGTGGCTGTCAGCCCGAAGATATGAAGGTAATGGAGGACGACTGGAAGGAATTGCAGACATTATTTTCATTAGTGGATCGTGATCGGAACCCTACCTATATCCGGCATAATAAATGCCCATTGCTTACTGTTTGGGGCGTAGGCTTCAACGATAACCGGAGATATTCTATCGCCAATGTACAACAGGCAATTATCCGTATCAAACAAGAACATAACGTATCCGTTATGTTAGGCGTACCTTACTACTGGCGTACGCTTGGAAGAGATACTGAAAACAATACCATGCTTCATACGCTCATTAAGGAAAACGTTGATATTGTAATGCCATGGGCAGTCGGCCGGTATAATAATGACACGTATGCTTCGGTAGCGGCATTATTACCTGGCGACGTTAAGTGGTGTAGCGATAACAAGGTCGATTATGTACCTCTTGTCTTTCCCGGTTTCAGTTGGGGTAACCTCAAAAGGAACACTGGCTTGTACGATCAAATACCTCGTCTGAAAGGTGAATTTCTGTGGAAGCAGGTAGCCGGGGCAAAGGCGGTGGGAGCTACATCCCTTTATGTAGCCATGTTTGACGAAATAGATGAAGGAACGGCTGTTTTTAAGTGTGCTGAAGAAGGGAAATTGCCTCTTTTTGGAGAGAAACGTTTTGTAGGAATCGAACAGGGATTAGGCTCTGATTATTATTTATGGCTGACCGGCGAAGCGGCAAAATGGTTTCATGGGGAAAAAGGTTATAGCGCAAAAAAACCTGTAAGAAGTAATAAATAAAGGACAGGGTCGGTATTTTCTGATCGCAATACTATTGTCAAACTATTAATAATACAATTATCATGTATATCAAATCTAACTTCAAATTTCAATACATACCCAAAGAGCTAAACTTATCGAAGATAATTGTCGATAGCCTGATTGTTTGTTTGCTTCTTTTTTTATGTATTGATGCAAGAGCGCAAGTTTTTTATAAAGATGCGTTTAATCCGGCAGGCAATATCATTGACGATTCGGAGAAGCCGGTCAGGGATGCCTTATGCCTCAACGGATACTGGCAATTTATGCCGGTATATGAAACAGATATGGTAAAATTTGCGAAACCGCAAACTTTCAATTGGGAGAGAACGGCAATTAAAATACCTAGCCCATGGAATATCAATTCGTTTGCCGAGGGCGACGGAGGCGATTTCCTTACTTATCCGTCTTATCCGAAAGAATGGGAAAAAGCGACAATGGGATGGATGCGTAAAGAATTTACGCTTCCATCAGGATGGGAAAAAAAACGGACAATACTGCATTTCGAAGCAATTGCCGGATTTGCTAAGATTTATGTCAATGGTCTGCTGGCCGGAGAGAACCTTGATATCTTCTTTGCAACCCGGTTTGACATTACTTCGCTTCTAAAAGAAGGAAAGAATGAAGTAGTGGTAGGTGTTGCCAAAGCCAGTCTGACCGATATTCCCGGATCTTATGGGCGGCGAAACTATGTAGCCGGTTCATTCTGGGGACAACATATAGCAGGTATCTGGCAGGATGTATGGCTGCTGGCCGCCCCGGAACTCGCCATTTCGGATGTTTTCGTACAACCCGATGTTCAGAATGACTTTCTGAACTTCAATGTGACGATTAAAAATCAAATGGCAAACACACAGACATTTACGATAAATGCCTCCGTCAGGAAATGGGAGAAACCCGGCGAAAATGACGTATTCAACGGGCCTTTATCCAATGGGAGACTGACGGCTGAAGTACTTAAAATAGACTATCCTGGGAAGATTTCACTGAAAGCAGGCGATAGTATCGTCGTGAATCTTGGCCGCAAAACAGAAGGAACGCTGGATGCATGGACGCCGGAAACCCCGCATCTGTATGGCGCTGTCATCAGCCTGAACACAGGTCGGAAGCAAGTGTTGGATACTAAATATACCCGTTTCGGATGGCGTCAGTTTACCATAAGCGGACAGGAATTATTACTGAATGGCGAACCCATTGTACTGAAAGGCGATTCATGGCATTTTATGGGTGTTCCCCAGATGAGCCGGCGTTATGCCTGGGGATGGTATAAAATGTTGAAAGATGCGAATGCAAATGCCGTAAGGCTTCATGCGCAACCCTATCCTTCCTTTTATCTGGATGTTGCCGATGAAGTCGGAATCTGCGTATTGCCCGAAACGGGAATATGGTCGAGCGATGGAGGCCCCAAGATGGATTCGGACGATTACTGGGTATATTGCAAGAAGCACGTGAAAGATATGGTATTACGCGATCGGAATCATCCTTCGGTATTTGGTTGGAGCGTATGTAACGAAACGCTTCCGGTAGTTATCAATGTGTTTCGTGCTCCCAAATGGGTTGAAGAGCGTCAGATAGCCGAGATCAATAATTGGATAAAGATTGTCAGGGAAAACGATCCTACACGGAGCTGGATTTCAGGCGATGGAGAGGAAATGCGTCCTACAGACCTTCCTACGGTTATCGGCCACTACGGAGACGAAGGTTCGATGCGTAAGTGGGCGTCGGAAGGGAAACCTTGGGGCGTAGGCGAGACAGGTATGGGATACTACGGAACGCCGCGGCAAATTTCTGCCGTTAATGGAAACAGAGCGTACGAATCGCAACAGGGACGTATGGAAGGCCTTGCTGTCGAAGCATACCGTCTGATAAAGGCACAACTGGAACACAAAGCGGCTTATGCCAGTGTTTTTAATATAGCATGGTACGGACTCAAGCCTTTGGAATTTGGTTTGAGGGATATTACCCGTGCTCCGCTTTTGGGCGAAGGCGTTTTTTTTCCGGATTTCAGGGAAGGAGTTCCCGGCATGCAACCCGAACGTTTAGGCCCTTATACCAGTACGATCAATCCGGGTTATGATCCGGCATTACCACTCTATAGCCCCTGGCCGATGTTTGATGCGATAAAAGCCGTTAATGCCACGCCATCGCGTCCATTTGTTATTGCCGATACGGATTATGCGGTGACGCCCGCAGTACCTGCAACAATAGTTGAAGTCGGAATGCTGGCGTCTTCCGAAAGCCGGTTGGAAGAACAATGGCGGGAATTAGGCGTTCCTTTTGGAGAAATCACAACGAAGAAAGTTCCGTCATTACTCATCGTCGACGGGCAAAATCCACTCGCCGATCCTTTATCGAAACAGCTAATAGACGCTTGTCTTCATCAAGGCGGTACAGTACTGGGGTGGAATATATCGCCCGAAGGTAAAGATAAATTAAATGAGATACTTCCGTATCCATTGGAACTAACCGAACGCAAAGCGACGTCATTCCTCAAAAAAGCTGACGATCCGTTTATCGGCACATTGAATAACAAAGACTATTACTTTACCGAATTCACACGACAACCCGTTATGCTTTACGGTCTGTCCGGCGAAATCGTACGAAGCGGGAACGTGATACTCGAGGCATGCAATACAGACTGGAACCGCTGGAACTCCCGTGCCGAATATCTGAAAACCGCCGCCGTCTACAGGAGCGAACGCGAAGCCAAACCCGAAGGCGCTGCTTTAGTAAAAGTGAAAGCGGGAAAAGGACAAATTTATCTGGCCAGTATGGACTTAAAGCAACTTAAATCGGAAGGCGAAAATTTACTTCGTACAATGTTAACCAATCTCGGGGTACAGTTAAAAGATGTTCCGCTTAATACCCGTAAGGCATTTGCATCCGACGGGGTACTCGAACGGGGCATTTTACTAAATGAAAGAGCCGTAGATGAAAGTAAATTGTTATCCATGGATAATCAGCGGTTTGTTACTGCTCACGAGTCTGGTAATCCTGTTTTTGTACAAACGGATATGCAGGGTTTTTTGAATTTGGGAAGACTGCCAGGCGTCCGGCAGGATGATAAAACCATCTACCTTAGTTTCTGGATTTCCAGTCCGCGCTCCCTGGTCAATCTACTGGTGGAACCGGATATGCCTAAACTGAATCTGGCGATGGAAGGGCAAACCGGGGTTAGTGCATATATTAACGGTTCAAAAATGAGTATGAACGGGAAAAAACTGGAAGATATGCCTCTCGAAAAAGGCTGGAACCACATTTTACTACGGTTCGAAAAAACAGAACAGAGAGGATGGCGGGTAAAAATACGATTGGAATCGAACAACAATGCCTTTCTTCAGATGTTGAGGTCGTCGGTTGCAATGCCATAAAATTCCACTGAAATTTTTGGCGGCGATCTAAAAAACAGGCTATACTGCATACGGGATGGTTTTTACGCATCCCGTATCCTTTTGCCCCCCCGGGCGACGCCTCTCCAAACCTGCGGCTTCCTTTTTTTTGTGTAATATACGTGACCTATGGCGAACATCTGGCAAAAGAAACCGGTCGGGCTATCCGGTATCCCGCGCAACAGCATATCGGCGCTGGGCACGCGGTTGCCGGGAATGTACGTCAACGAAGCGCGCAGGTGGCAATGAATATCTTCTGCAACATCGCCGCCGGAAAAGAAAACGGAAAACCAGCCGCGGATTATATCGCCATACTGATAGCCGGGCAAAGTCCTTATACCCAAAGTATTGCCTATTAGCTTGGAGAGGCTGCAACTGTTAAATTCTTCGATGACGAAAGAAATTCCCGCAAAAAGAGTGACAGTTTGTAATTGTTTTTGTAATTTCATCGCGCAAGACTTTTTTGTGATGCATAAAAACAGGTGAAATCCTGCACATGGCAAAGTGTTTGGTAAATTAGTTTACTTCAACACTTTGCCTGATATGGAAATACAAATATCTGCGGATTTAATATATAAAAATTTATCTCATGAAACTTTTTGTTTTTGTTTTTGCTATGTTATTT
>JAITRG010000177.1 GCA_031288515.1 Tannerellaceae bacterium | reverse complement strand
TGTCCAAACAGATTGAATTTCGTTTTCTCACTGAGTGATGGATGTCCAAACAGCTTGATTTTCGGTTACTCCCTGAGTGATGGATGTCCAAACTGCTTGATTGTCGATTCATCATTGAGTGATGGATGTCCAAACCGCCGGATTTTCGATTCCTCACTGAGTGATGGATGTTCAAATCGCCGGATTTTCGGTTTCTCACTGAGTGATGGGCGCTCCAACCGGTGGATTGTCGGTTCATCTCTCGATGATGGGGCTTTGCGCGAGATAGGAGCGGAAAGCCCGCAGGGAGCCAGAGGCGAGCGAGGACTTGTAGCGGATAGCCCGACCCGACCGAAGGGAGGGGCACGCCCACGCCCTACGCCCACGGCCTGCGCCTGCGGCCTCTCGTGGCATAACGGAACGGCGCTGGCGCGGGAATAAATACTTGCGGTCTGTGGCCTTGCGGTCTGCGGGCTTGCGGTCTGCGAGCTTGCGGTCTGCGAGCTTGCGGTTTGCGGGCTTGCGGTCTGCGGGCTTGCGGTCTGTGGGCTTGCGGTCTGCGGGCTTGCGGTCTGCGGGCTTGCAGAACGTGTGGTTGATATGACAATTGAAGGGCTGCGGTTTAAAATATGCGCGATAAATATCGTTCGTCTGATAAAAAGAATTATTTTTGTTTTTCTTCTTGATACACTAATTAAATTGTTTGCTTTATGAATCGTTTATGTTATGTAGTAGCCGGCGTTTTTTTCCTTGTTTTGGCGTCCTGTTCTTCGCCCGGGAATGTCTTTGAGGCGTCGGGGGATGTGGGCGACTGTAAGTTGCCGGGAAGTATGCAGTATGACAAATCGGCGGGCGTTTATACGCTTACGGGGGCGGGGGCCAATATGTGGGGGACGGCCGATGCGTTTTTCATGGCATGGAAGCAGGTGAGCGGCGACTTTACGCTGTCGGCCAGAATAGCTTTTGAAGGAGAAGGCGTGGAGCCGCATCGTAAAATGGGATTAATTATCCGTGAATCACTGGAGAGCGACGCCGTTTATGCCGACGTGGCCGTGCATGGAGACGGGCTTGCCTCTTTGCAGTACAGGCCCCGCAAGGGAGCGGAGACCGGAGAGTTCGTATCGCCCGGCAAAGCTCCCGGTTATGTGGCGCTTCAGCGTACGGGGAATAAGATTACGGTAAAGACAGCTGCGGACGCCTTTCCCGCCGACGCGGACGCAGAAGTGACAATCGATTTGCCCGCTACCTGTTACGTGGGCCTGTTTATCTGTTCGCACAACCCGGAAGTAACGGAAGCCGGCCGTTTTTCGCTGGTCGAACTTCATTAAAAAGGAAGATTAACCCATGGAAATAACAGTTGAACACGGCGAGACGCTTACCATCAGCCTCGCCGGACAGTTGGATACGCTGACGTCTGCCGGTTTCGAGAAAGAGATACGCGCTATACTTAAAAGCGAATCGCCCGCCGTTGTGCTCAATGGCAGGATGCTTACCTATATAAGCAGCGCGGGGCTGCGCCTGCTCCTTACCTTGCAGAAAGGAATGAAAGCGAAAGGAGGAACGTTGCGGCTTACCAACATACGCCCGGAAATCATGGAGATATTCAATATAACCGGTTTCTCCTCCATACTTACTGTCGAATAAGGCCCCTTCTACGGGATATGGCGAAGACGTTACATATTAAAAATGAAATGGGCCAGCTAAGCCTGCTGAATCAGTTCCTGGAAGAATCCATGCAGGAATACGGGCTGGAAGGCGCCGCCCGCATGAACCTGAAACTGGCGATAGAAGAAGCCGTTGTCAACATCATTTCGTATGCCTATCCCGGGAAGAAAGAAGAAAACATAACGGTTAGCCTGGAACACGGTATAAACCGCCTGACAGTTGTCATCACAGACGCCGGTATCGCTTTCGACCCCACGGACAAAAAGAAGGATCCCGATCTTTCGCTCCCGCTCGAAGAACGTCCCATCGGCGGACTGGGGACCTTCCTGCTCAGGCAGTTGATGACGGACGTCTCCTATACCCGTTCGGGCAATAAAAATATATTAACCATGATAAAAGAGACAGACTGATATGCCGGACTTTAATATTAAAGACATTGAAAAATTAAGGTGGAGGCTGCAACTTGCCGAAAAGTCGTTTATAGTATGCGTCGTCCTGGTGGTTGCCGCTTTTTATTACGACTGGAATGCGGTTCGCCTGTCGGGGATTCTGCTGCTTGCCATTCTCCAGCTAATAAAAATCTGGCTGAACAGGCAACTGAAACAGAAAGAATACCTGGCCAAAATCGTAGAAGAACGGACTATAGAACTCCGCGTACAGCGCGACCAGGTCTTGCTGGAATCCGAAAAACTGTCGAAAGCCCTGGACGCGCTGGCCCGGGCGCAGGATGAGCTGGTAAGAAGCGAACGCCTGGCCACCGTAGGGCAACTGACGAAAGGACTGGTAGACCGGATACTTAACCCGCTTAATTACATTAATAATTTTGCAAGCCTGTCTGTAGAACTCGCGGGCGACCTTGAAAAGAACCTCCGCAACGGAGCGTCTGCCCTGACAGAAGAAACCTGCGCCGATACAGTCGAAATAGTGGAAATGATTGCCGGAAACCTGCGGAAGATAACCGAACATGGAGCCAATACCGTACGAATCGTAAAAGCCATGGAAGAACTGCTCAAAGACCAGAAAGGCAAAATGGCTTCGGCAGACATTAACAACCTCTGCAAAGTAAACATGGACGTTATAGCCAGGCTGTTTGCAAAAGAGATTGAAGAAAAGCGAATAAAGCTATCCTTCCGCGGACTGGCTTTGTCGCTGATGATAGACGTCAACATCGAACAAATGAGCAAAGCGCTCCTGAATATATTGAAAAACAGTATGTATGCCGTACTGCGGAAAGCGGAAAAACAAACCTTTTCGCCCGAAATATCCGTTAATCTTCAAAAGGAAGGAAGCCACATAGTCATTACGGTCTGCGACAACGGCGTCGGCATTGAAGAAAGTATCAAAAAAAAGATATTCGAACCCTTCTTTACCACCAAGCCTACTGCCGAAGCGTCTGGCATTGGATTGTACGTAAGCCGCGAAGTAATATTGAATCACAGAGGTTCTATTGAAGTGAAAACGGAACAGAACCAATATACCGAATTTATACTGAAAATACCCATCCATCAAACTATTGAAACCAATGAACAACCTGGAAACGCAGATTGAGCGCCTGAAAAAACAGCTGAATGAACAGGAACGGCTGGCTTCGCTTGGCATGCTTAGCGCCGGCATTGCGCATGAAATACAGAATCCGCTGAATTTTGTAATCAACTTCAGCAAACTGTCGGTAAAGCTCTTAAAGGATATAGACGATATCCTGGCAGAAGTAAATAATGTAATCCCGGAAGACCTCAGGGAAGAATTAAGCGATATCATGGCCGACCTGAGGGGAAACATGAATAAAATAGAAGAAAACGGCAACCGGGCTTCGAGCATTGTAAAAGGTATCCTTCTCTGCTCAAGAGGGAAAGATAATGAATATATACCCACAAACCTGCAACAGTTGACACACGAATATGTATGGCTTTCTTACCACGCGGCGCGGGCAAACAATAAAAGCTTTAATGTAGCGATTACCGAAAAGTATGCGGAAGATATCCCTTTGCTCCGTATCATACCGCAGGATTTGAGCCGGGTGGTGGTCAATCTTATGAATAATGCCTGTTACGCCGTGTTTACGAAAGCGAAGGAAGCCTCGGAAACGCCTTACGACCCCGCGATTACGGTCGAATTAAAAAGAGCCGGCAATGCGGTAGAACTTACCGTAGAAGATAACGGCTGCGGCGTCACCGATGAGGCAAAAGAACATTTGTTTACTCCCTTTTTTACCACCAAACCCGTTGGAGACGGAACCGGATTGGGGCTTTCCATCAGTAAATCCATTATAGAAGGCAAACATAACGGAACGCTTGTAATGGAAACAAAAGCGAATGAGTTTACCCGCTTTACTGTTTCGCTCCCGGTTGAAAAATAAAAGAAGAACCTATGCCTGTCAGAATATTAAGCGTCGACGACGAACAAGACCTGGAAATATTGCTCACACAATACTTCCGCCGGAAAATAAAAAGAGGAGAATACGAATTTTCCTTTGCCCATAATGGCGTGGAAGCCCTGCAAATGATACTCCACGGGCAGCCGCATTACGATATTATCCTGAGCGATATTAATATGCCCGAAATGGATGGCCTTACGCTGCTTACCAAAATAAACGAACTGCGTAACCCGGCGCTCAAATGTATCATGGTATCCGCTTACGGGGATATGGAGAACATACGTACGGCGATGAACAGGGGAGCGTTCGACTTCACCACCAAGCCCATCAATCTCGAAGATATGGAACTTACCATCGAAAAGGCGGTAGAGCAGATTAAGTTCGTAAAAAAGGCCCAGCAGGAACATTCCCAGCTGAAATCCATCCAGTCTGATCTGAAAGTAGCGAAGGAAATACAGGAAACGATTTTGCCCAAAGAGTTTCGCCCCTTCCCCGACTGCCATACATTTGATATATATGCATCCATGAACGCCGCCGCTTATGTGGGAGGAGACTTTTACGACTTTTTCCGTATAGACGGCGACCGCCTGGGATTTGTGATAGCCGACGTATCGGGAAAAGGAATACCGGCGGCTATCTTTATGGCTATCAGCCGGACGGTTGTCCGCGCCATAGCCCTTACCGAAAACTCGGCGGCGCAATGTATGCAGCGTTCCAACAAAATACTCTGCCAGGAGAGTGTAAACGATATGTTTGTAACCGTTTTCTACGGCATCCTGAATATAAACAGCGGCATAATAACCTATTGCAATGCAGGCCATAACCCTCCTGTTCTGATTCAAAAAGACGGCGCCGCCTCTTTCGTCCCCATGACAAACGATATGATTTTGGGTGCAGTACCGGACATCCCCTATCACGAAAAAGAACTGGCGTTGCGTCCGGGAGATAACCTCTTCCTTTATACAGACGGCGTAACGGAAGCAATGAATCTCCGGCACGAACGGTATGGCACGGAACGTTTGCTGGAAGATTGCAGGCGATTAGCCGCCAAAAGCCCCGAAGAATTAATAAAGGAAATAACCGCGGCGGTAGAACATTTCACAACAGGCGTATCACAGTCGGACGACATAACCTTATTGTCGTTAGCGTATGGCGTTTAGAGAGTGATTCCCATTTTCTTCATCAGGAAACTTGCATTCATGTTTTGGGCCACGCCTTCGCGAAGCTTGTAGGAGAAGGCCAGTTCGTCGTTCGTTATATCCGCCTCAAAACGGTAATTCCTGATTTGTGCGGGATATTCCTGTTCCAGCGAACCGAGGGCTAAATCATGAGTGGCGATAATGCCGCAGGCGTTGTACGTTATCAGTTGCTTCATCAGGGCGAAGGAGCCTTTTTGCTTATCGGCCGAGTTTGTCCCTTTTAATATTTCGTCTAAGATGATGAACAGTTCTTCTCCTTCTTTCAACCGGTCGATTATCATTTTCAGCCGCTTCAGTTCGGCAAAGAAATACGATTCGTTGCTCGCCAGCGAATCGGACGTACGCAGGCTGGTTACTAATTTGGCCGGATAAAAGGTCAGCTCTTCCGCACAAACAGACGAGCCGATACAGGATAGGAGGAAATTAATCCCGACGGTTCGCAGATACGTGCTTTTCCCCGCCATATTAGCTCCGGTGACAATCAGGAACCAGGGGTTTTCACGGATTGAAATATCATTTTTTACACATACATCGCGAGGGATTAAAGGATGTCCCAACGCTTTTCCTTCCATACGGAAATAGTTGCCGGCTATTTGGGGGAAAACAGAATCGGGATGATTAAAATGAAAACCGGCCAACGAGCTTAACGCGTCAAACTGGGCTAAAGCGTTAAGCCAATGTTCAATGTAAGCGCCGTATTCCGTATTCCATTTTTCGATGGCAATGGATACGCGGATATCCCGGAATGTGAAGATATTTAGCAGAACGCCGGTAAGCGTTCCCCGCTGGTCTAACGTACCGATATGTGAGGATAGCTTTTTAATCGCTTTTGAAGCGGTTATATCTTTGGAAACTAACTGGCAGCCGATGTCTGTAAGCAGTGTCGACTTATAGGTGTCTCCTTCAATACTTTTCATCAACTGCGCATAGGTTGCCAGTATTTTCTCCATTTTGTCTACCGTATGGTGTATCTTGTTTATCTTCTTTAAGTTGCTGTAAGAAACCAAAAAAGACAGGACGAATAGCGAACAGAACAGCGTTGTATCTGTAAGATTATATAGAAGGCCTGCGGAAAGCAGTATCCAGAGCGCCGGAACAACCCATACGGATAAGCGCCAGAACGTATGCTTGCTGAAATAAACGGGCATATCCGCCAGGCGGGCCAGCAGGTTCGCATCGTTCCTGTTTCCCGGTTGAAGCATACCCGTTACATAAAAGCGCTGCCGCAGCCAGGATAAGGACGACAACTCTTTGACGGCTTCCTGCCGGTATACGATGCTTTCCTTATCCGCTAATGGATGCGTGAACCAGCTTGCCAGCAACTCCTTTCCGATGAAAGTAACCGTCCGGTTGATGGATTGAAAGACGGAATGTTCTCCGAAAATATCCAGGTCGAGGCTGAAAGAGTGTCCGCTGTTTATCTTTTCCGGCGCTCCGTCGAAAGCGCTGAAATCGTAATTCAATCCGTTAAGCTCGTCGTTACAAAGCCGGATTAGTGCTTCGGCATAGGTTTTTTTATTAGAAAGGACAGCATGGTAAAACATCAGCACAAAGAAAGGAATAGCGCAAAGAAGTAAAACGCCTGCCAGTAACAGCCAACTCTGCGCCCAAGCCAGCCAAACCAGCCCAATAGCAGCAATGACAATAAACAGGCGGATGGTGCCAAACAGATGAATCCTTTTTCGTAAGTTGTCCACACGCCGTGTATACGCATCGACCGTATCGTTATAATATTTATAAACATTCTCCATGCCTGCAAAGGTATAAATAATCCGATTGTGGGATAAAGCTATTCCTAAAATTAATTCTACTTTACCAGCTTAAATGAGAAGACTGAAAAAACAATATGACGCCTTCAGTAAACCATTATAGCGCTTTGGTAAAGACATTATAATGGTTTGTCGAAGACATTATAGTGGTTTACTGAAGAGTATATAATGATTTTTTTTTAAGAAATAAATACCTTTCTATAGATTGGGGAAACGTTTATGCCGACAGGGGTTGAAAAATAACGGATAATACTGCTACACAAAAACTTTATTTTTTTCGCTCTAGCGGGAGCTTCGGAAGCATAAATTATATGTTTGCCCTGAAATTAATGCGTTAAAGTAGAATTAAGCTATATTTGCATCTTCAACCTGATTATCATGGCAAAGTTTCTTACGTTCTTACTGGTTATTCATTTTTGTCTTACCGTATCTGCGCAAATCCCCGCGCATTATAATGCCGACAGTGTACGGGCCGAAATAGAGAAAGCGCCCTCTTTCGGATTGTATAAAGATAATTACTTTATGACAGGAGCGCCCCTTAACCATAAAGTGACGCGGCATACAACCGATGTAAAATTCCAACTGAGCATCCGGCAGCGAATCACGAAAAGCAAATTACCGTTTGACACCTATCTGTTTTTCCAATATACGCAGAAAGCTTTCTGGAATGTATTGGAAAATTCTCTTCCCATGCGCGATATTAATTTTAATCCGGGATTGGGGATAGGACATCTTATCGTGTATAAGGGCCGTTATATCGGACAGGCTTATTTGCTGGGA
>JAITRG010000276.1 GCA_031288515.1 Tannerellaceae bacterium | reverse complement strand
CCCCTCTTCAGGCCCATGCCATTACCCCCCCCATTACACAGGCTTGTCTGGCGCTATCTTTCAGCTTCCAGCCGGTTTATAAGCGCTTGCGTATGAACGGCTATGGCTGAAAGAAGACCTTTCAGCCCCGTTTCAGAAAAAAAATACGGGGCCGGTAAAAAAGGGAAAAAATCATTGCGTCCTCTTTTCCAAATCATTGCGATGCCTTTAGAACACCATTGCGACGCCTTTGGTAAACCATTGAGAAGACTCTGATGAAGCATTGCGAAGACTAAAAAAAAGCGCTATGACGCCTTCAACAGACCATTATTATGGTTTACTAAAGACATTATAATGGTTTGGTAAAGAGTATATAATAGTTTACTAAAGGCATTATATTGGTTTACTGAAGACTGTATAATGATTTTTTTGAAATAAATCCCTCTCTTCCGGTTTCCTGAAAGGAGGCTGAACGGTCTTTTTTCAGGATTTTCATCCTGTGAACCAATCCTTTGCAACAAAAATGAAAGCTGAAAGGAAAGGTGAAAAAGTATCGTTTAGCAGGGGAGTTTTCCTGTTGAAAAAGCAGTTCCCGGGCCGGTATCAGGGTTAGCTTCTTTCTTCGCACGTTTTTAATCTGTTAAAGTAGAAGTAACTCTTAAACACGATTCCATACCGGTTTTATGCCGCCTGCTGATTGTTCTTGGAAAAGCAATATTTTTGGCCTGCGTTTATTCCAGTAAGAGGATATAGATAGATTTTCAATTATTTTATATTTAGTGTAACATTTTGCGGAAACTTCTTGTTATATATGGAAAAAAGATTTAATTTTGCCTCAAATTTAGCCGTAAAAGAAAAAGTATCTATTAATTTGGTAAAAATGATTGTTTAATTAAAATGTTGATGAATATGAAAACGAAATTTCTGACTTTAGCGTTACTGTCATGCTTTGTTATTTCTGTTTCAGCTCAGGAATATCAGCCACAGATTGGTTTCAGTACCGAGACAGGGTTGAAAACGAACTTCAAGAAAAACAAATCCGGAGATAACTGGTTTGTTTCTTTAGCCGGCGCTGGAACAATGTTTTTTGGAGACGATAATAATGATGCAGACTTTGTGAGCCGTATAACTGTTACGCCTCAATTATCATTTGGTAAATGGTTCAATCCTTATTTTGCAATGCGTATTCAAGGTACAGGCGGCGCTTTACACGGGTATGAAAGCAGAGGGGGATCTGCTTTGATTTTGCAACATAACTATTTTGCAGGAGGCCATTTAGACTTTATGCTGGATCTTACAAACTATTGGGCTCCTTACCGTGAATCAAAAGTATTCCGCTTTATTCCCTGGATTGGTATGGGTTACTCGCAACGTTGGAGTAAAAAGGAGCAAAGCATCCCGAGAACGGAATCTCCTACATTAAATACCGGTATCCTGACAGCTTTCCGTTTAGGCAAACGTGTTGACCTTAACGTAGAAGTACAGGGAATATTGCTGAATGAAGATTACAACCGGATTTACAAAAGGAAACTTAGCGACGGTATTGTTCAGGTTTCTGCCGGTTTGACATTCAAGTTGGGTAAAGCCGATTTTGAAGTTATCGAACCGATGGATTATGCTTTGTTAAATGATTTGAACGGTCAGATCAATGATTTACGCGCTCAAAACGCAGAGCTGAGCAAACGCCCGAAATCATGCCCGGACTGTCCGGAAGTGGTTCCAGCCAAGGTGGTAAACAACTATGCTGAAAACGTAGTATACTTCCGCATTAATAGTTCAAGAATTGATAAGAACCAACAAATCAATATCTTTAATACGGCTGAATTTGTAAAGGAAAAAAGCATTCCGGTTAAAGTTGTAGGTTATGCAGACAAGAACACCGGTTCTTCTTCTTACAACCTGGGACTTTCGGAAAAACGCGCTAAAGCTGTCGCTAAAGAACTTATTGAAAAATACGGTATCAATTCCAACCAGATTTCTATTGAGTGGAAAGGTTCGGATGAACAACCCTATAAAGAAAACAATTGGAACCGTGTGGTAATAATGACGGCTGAGAGTAAATAAAGAATTAGACGGATAAATTTAAAAAAAGACTGCAATTCTGTTGCAGTCTTTTTTTTGCTTAAAAATATTACTTACTTTTGTGAGATTTTATCCTGTCATATGGAGTTGAATTATAAAAAACGCGGAAATTTAATCCAATGGTTAATAGGAATAGGAGATTTAATCGTATTAAATCTTTTATTTTTTATGATTTATTATTGGTTAGGCGACTTTTATGCACATGCCGTAACCGGTTCGCTGAGGGAAATTGTTTTACTCTTGAATTTTTGTTACTTTTTTGCCCTTTATTTTGTTCCCATCCAATTACACCTTTCGGTTGTCTTTATTGATAAGGTCGTACAGCGCTCGATTCTCCTGATAACGTTTTTTATCTTTTTATTTGCAACTTGCCTTGTATTTCTCAATGTAGGCGATACGTTGGCCACATTTCTGATCGTTTATTATGCCGTTTTGATTGTCGTATTTTCGTTGTGGAGAGTCTTTGTACGGGTCGTTTTAAAAATATATCGCAGAAAAGGGTACAATTTCAAGCGTATCATCATAATCGGAGCCGGTAAAAACGGGATGGAGCTATACCGTTTAATGACGGAAGAACTGGCTTATGGCTTCATCGTAATGGGATTTTTTGATGATAATATCCAACTGAAGGAAGTACTTCCCAATTTTTTAGGAAAAACGGACGAAGTCAGTCAGTATGTATTGGATAATGATATCGACGAGATTTATTGCACATTGCCGGGAACGCAGGATGAGAAGATATTAAAGCTTCTGAATTTTTCGGAGAAGAATATGATACGCTTTTATATTGTTCCCGAATTTTACCGGAATGTAAAGAAGACACTCGTAATGGAAGTAATGGAATCCATTCCATTATTGTCTGTGCGGAAAGAACCTCTTCAGTCCGCCTTTAACCGTGTGATTAAAAGAAGTTTTGACATTGTGTTTTCTTTTGTTGTATTAATAACGGTTTATCCCCTGCTATATATCATATTAGGCGTGTTGATTAAGATAACGTCGCCCGGCCCGGTTCTGTTTAAACAGAAACGGACAGGATTATACGGACAGGATTTTGAATGTTATAAGTTCCGGACAATGAAAGTGAATTTGGACGCCGACACCTTACAGGCGGCAAAAGACGACCCGCGTAAAACCAAATTAGGCGATTTTTTAAGAAAAACAAATTTGGATGAATTTCCCCAATTCCTCAATGTGTTGAAAGGAGATATGTCTGTAGTAGGCCCCCGTCCGCATATGCTCAAGCATACCGAACAATATTCGGCTCTTATCGACAAGTATATGATTCGCCATTTGGTTAAACCGGGCGTGACCGGCTGGGCGCAGGTAACCGGCTACAGGGGAGAGACAAAAACGCTTGAACAAATGGAAGGCCGGGTAAAACGTGATGTGTGGTATATTGAGAATTGGTCTTTTGTGCTCGACCTGAAAATAATTGTTGTGACCCTGCTGAATATGTTTAAGGGCGAAAGAAATGCTTATTAAAATGCAGGAATTGCACACTTTTAATCCTTTTGTGTAATCTCCGTATTCTTTTTTATAGTATCTTTGTATCCGCATGGGAAGGATATTAGCTATAGATTATGGATGTAAACGTTCCGGTTTGGCGGTTACGGATACGTTGCAATTAATTGCTAACGGCCTTACTACTGTTCCAAGTGGCGAACTTATGAGTTATCTTAGTAATTACATATCACGCGAACCGGTAGACTTATTTGTGATCGGGCTTCCGAAGCAGATGAATAACGAAGCATCTGAAAATATGAAATATATTGAAGCCTTTGTTACCCATTTGAAACGAACAATACCGGATATACCTGTACAGTATTACGATGAACGCTTTACTTCCGTATTGGCGCATAAGGCATTAATAGAAGGAGGAGCAAAGAAAAAAACAAGGAGGCAAAAAGCGTTAATTGATAAGATTAGTGCAGTTATCATTTTGCAGTCCTATTTAGAAAGCAGAAGAATATAATAAAAAAAGTATGATTTTATCAATATATCTATATGGGCAGCAGGTTTTAAGGAAAGAAGCCGAAGAAACGCCGGAAGATTATCCCCAATTAAAAGAGTTAGTAGCAAATATGTTTGAAACCATGTACCATGCGGATGGCGTGGGATTGGCCGCGCCGCAAGTGGGTTTATCTCTCCGTATGTTTGTTGTGGACGGCGATGTTATGGCTGATGACTTTCCGGAATGTAAAGGATTCAAACGAGCGATGATCAACCCCTCGATTATTGAACGCAGCGAAGAAGAAATCTTGCTGGAAGAAGGTTGTTTAAGCCTGCCCGGTATACATGAGAAAGTATTCCGCCCGGCAAGGATACGTATCAGATACATGGATGAAAATCTGGCGAAACATGAAGAAGAAATAGAAGGTTTCGCAGCGCGTATCGTACAGCATGAATATGAACACCTGGAAGGTCGCGTATTCATAGACAATATTTCCGGCATACGCAAGCAATTAAATAAAAGCAAACTAAATAATATTATAAAAGGAACGACGAATTGTTCTTACAGAACGAAAGCTGTAGGGAAATGAAAACATTATAAATCAATCACTATGACAGAACTGGAAAAAAACATCCAAACGCTGCGTGCAAGAAAAGCTGTTGTTGAGAGGGGCGGGGGAGAAGCCGCTATCGAAAAACAGGAAGCAATGGGCAAACTGACGGCGCGTAAGCGTATCTTATCCTTATTAGACCCGGACTCATTTCATGAATACGATATGTTTGTAAAGCATGACGGCCATGATTTTGGAATGGACAAGAAAGACTTTCCGGGCGACGGGGTAGTTACCGGTACCGGTACCATTTTTGGAGCTCCTGTTTGTATATATGCGCAGGACTTCACTGTAGCCGGAGGTTCATTAGGATTACAGCATGCCCGTAAGATCACGAAGATTATGGATCATGCGTTGAAAATGAGATGCCCGATTATCGGTATTAATGACTCGGGTGGAGCGCGTATACAGGAAGGCGTCCAAGCCTTGGCCGGATATGGAGAAATATTCTACCGGAATACGATTGCTTCGGGTGTTGTTCCTCAGATATCGCTTATTCTAGGCCCTTGCGCCGGCGGCGCTGTTTACTCGCCGGCATTGACCGACTTTGTGTTTGTTGTGGAAAATATTTCTAAAATGTTTATAACCGGGCCTAATGTTATTAAGACGGTGTTAGGCGAAGATATATCCATGGAAGATTTAGGAGGCGCCCGTGTCCATGCGGAAATAACGGGGAATGCTCATTTTTATGCAACAAGCGAACAGGAATGTTTTGACCAGATTAAGTGCCTGGTTAGTTTTATTCCCTGGAATAATACGACAAAAGCCAAATCGATTGAACCTAAAAATCCCGGCGCCAAACAGAATATCGGGAATATTATTCCTGCCGATCCCAAGCAGCCTTATGACGTCCGCGATATTATTCAATGTCTTGTTGATGATTCTGATTTCCTTGAAGTACAGGAGTTATGGGCTGCTAACATAGTAATAGGTTTTGGACGTATGGGCGGCGAGACGATTGGTTTTGTCGCTAATCAGCCGATGGTGTTAGCCGGCGTACTGGATTGCGACAGCTCGGATAAGGCCGCCCGTTTTATCCGTTTCTGCGATTCATTTAATATTCCTATTATAACGCTGGAAGACATGCCGGGCTATCTGCCAGGCGTAGACCAGGAGCATGCCGGGGTAATCCGCCACGGGGCAAAGGTATTATATGCCTATTCGGAAGCTACCGTGCCTAAAATTACGGTTATTCTGAGAAAAGCCTATGGAGGAGGTTATATCGCAATGAACTCACGCCACTTGGGCGCCGACTTTACGTTTGCCTGGCCAACAGCCGAAATTGCGGTAATGGGGCCTGAAGGCGCAGCTAATATTATCTTCCGTAAAGAAATTATGGAAGCGGACGATCAGGATGTTATGCGTCAGCAAAAAGTAAAAGAATATATTGAGAAATTTGCCAATCCATACGTAGCGGCCTCCAAAGGATTTATTGATTCTGTTATTGAGCCAAAGGAAACGCGCTCCTTATTATTACATGCGTTGGAACTTTCCGTATTGAAGGAAGAATACAGGCCGGCAAAGAAACATGGGCTTCCCCCATTCTAACGAATTGAAGAAACTGAGTATGGAAAATCAAATTGTAGACTTTGTAGTTACCGCCCGTAAGTATAAAACGTTACTTACCAACAAATATAAGAATCGCCCGTTGTGGCATAAACATGAATTGGGCGAAGTTAATTCTACGCTTCCGGGTACGATTATCCGGATCATGGTAAAGGAAGGGCAGGATGTTAAGGAAGGTGAATTATTACTAATTCTTGAGGCGATGAAAATGATGAACCGTATTGCTGCTCCCGTGTCGGGAACAATAAAAGAGGTACTTGTAAAAGAAGGCGATAAGATTAGTAAAGCTCATTTGATGATAAAAATAGATCCGAAATAAGATAAATTACTTATTTTTGTCTTTCAACATTTAATAGCGAATGAAAAAGACAATCATTTTTATAATCTTTTCTATCTGTTCATCAGCGTTGTTTGCACAGATTAATACAGACAGAGTACTGACGATAGGACGTAATGCTTTTTATTTTGAGGACTACGTCCTGTCTATTCAATATTTTAACCAGGTTATCAAAGCGAAGCCATGGATGGCGGAGCCTTATTTTTACCGCGCTGTGGCTAAAATAAACCTGGACGATTTTAAGGGGGCGGAAGAAGACTGTACCTTATGCCTTGAACGGAACTCTTTTTTAGTTCAGGCTTATTTTGCCCGTGGAATAGCCCGCCAGAGCCAGGATGATTATAACGGGGCAATTGAAGATTACAACAAAGGGCTTGAATTTAGACCGGAAGATCGTCAGATGCTTGCTAATAAAGCAGTGGCTTATATCCAGAAAAAAGATTACGGCGAAGCCGAAGCTGTGTTTGAAAGCTTAATGAAAGCCCACTCCAAGTACGCCATGAATTACCTTACCCGTGGAGCCATGTATCTCGAAAAAGGAGATACGATACAGGCGTTACAGGATTATAATGTAGCTATAAAGATGGATCCCTATTATGCTCCGGCTTATGGCAACCGGGCAATCGTTCATTATCAAATGCATGATTTGGATGGCGCCTTAGCTGATTTGAATGAGGCGATCCGCCTGAATACACGCGAAAGCGGGTTTTATATTAACCGCGGACTGGTTCGTTACCAGTTGAATGATTTACGAGGGGCGATGGGCGATTACGATCAGGTGATCAGTTGGGATAGCCGTAACCTGATAGCCCGTTTCAACCGGGGGCTGTTACGTTTTCAGGTAGGTGACAACAACCGGGCGATAGAAGACTTTGATGTTGTTATTGAAGAAGATCCCGACAACTATATGGCCTGTTATAACAGGGCTTTGCTGCGTTATGAAACCGGCGATTACGGTGGTTCGATACAAGACTTTAGCGTAGTAATCGAGCAATATCCCAATTTCGTGCCGGGTTATTATGCGCGTTCCGAAGCTAAACGTAAAATGCGGGATAATGCGGGGGCCGATCGCGACTATTGGACTGCCTTTGAAATAGAGGAGAAACTGAATAAGGGGCTGCAAACCGGAACATCCGGCGGCGATCCTTCCGCTACAGCCGCCGGTACGAATCAGGAAGAGAATACCCGCGAGCAGTCTGATAAGAATATCAATAAGTTTAATCGCTTAGTAGTTTATGATAAAGATGAAGAACGGAAGAGTAAATACCAAAGCGATATCAGGGGCCGCGTACAAGATAAGAACGTAAGGGTAGACCTTGAACCTTTATTTGTTCTTACGTATTATGAAAAAGCCGATCAGGTTAAGAAATTACTCTATTACGACAAGATGATAGAAGCCTTTAACGCCCGGATGCTGCTCTCCCGCAAACTACTTCTTACCAATCAGGAAGCGGCTTTAACCGAAGGGCAGATAGCGGCGCATTTTGCTTCAATCAATGATTATTCAGCCGAAATAGAAAAAAACCCTGCGAATGTAAACGTTTATTTCGGGCGTGCATTGGATTATATGTTAGTACAGGATTTTGCAGAGGCGATTAAAGATTACGACAAAGTATTAAATTTAGACCCCGGTTTTGTGATGGCTTATTTCAACAGGGCTGTCGTACGGTATAAACAATTGGAATATACCTTATCTCAATCATCCGCCAATGAAACAGGCGATCTTACTCCCATGAGCTTTAATATCGGTAAACAGGCGACAACTGCAACAAATGACGTTTCTTCGGCTCGATTGAAAGATAATCAAAGGGCTCATGAGCACGAACTGATTGTGCGTGATTATGACATGGCGATCAAACTAAATCCGGAATTTGTATATGCTTATTTCAACAGAGGGAACCTTCGTTGTTCGCAGCGCGACTTCCGGGCGGCTATTCAGGATTATACCGAAGTGATAATGCGCGACCCTGATTTTGCCGAAGCTTATTTTAACCGTGGCCTTGCAAGGCTCTCACAAGGCGACGCCAACAGAGGAATCGCCGACCTGAGTAAAGCCGGCGAACTGGGTATCATCAATGCCTATAGCATCATAAAAAGAATGACGAGTAATTAATCGTTAAATAGTTAAGGAGACAAAACAAAAAATTCCTTAACTGTTTATAATTATAATTGCCGGACAATTTTCCCAAACTATCCGGCAATCCTTTCGAAAAGCTTTTTATTCCTATTCTTCATCAGTTGATCGAATTGTGCTATTTTATTGTGTTTGCGTTATTATTAATAGCATAATCTCTTTTTTGTTATGATGAAAATAAAAAGCGTCCGAATCTATCCTGCAAATAAAATAGTTTGAAAAACAATATTTTACATGTTTTTTTGTTTAAAATACACTATATTGCAGGTAAAATATCTTAGTGCATTTTTCGTTGTCACTTTTTCTACATATTTTTGCATATGATTATAATAATTGAGACATGAATACAGAATCAATTTCTCCGGAGAAAAAAGAACACCAGGGAAAAAAGGTGAAACGTATACGGGAATTATTAGGCGTGAAACAGGAAGACCTTGCCGAAAGGCTTGATACAAACCAACAATCCATATCAAGGCTTGAATCGAAGGAAGAAATAGATAACGATACGTTGTTGAATATTTCTAGAGCATTGAAAGTACCGGTAGACGCCATCAAAAATTTCTCGGAGGATATCGCTATAAATATAGTTGCAAATACGTTTCAAGACGAAGCGATAGGATATGCCAACCACTATAAGTGTACATTTAATCCTTTGGATAAGGTGGTAGAGTTATACGAACGTATAATCAAGGAAAAAGAAGACAGGATTAGAACGTTGGAAGAAAAATTAAAAAACGGAGATTAAACCTTTATTATTAAACAGAGTCAAAATACCTGCATTATGTTTATGTTGATTGTTGATTGAACAGATCATCTTAACTTTATAATTAAATAAAAACATGAAACGTCGTGATTTCTTAAAGACCGGTGTAGTGGCAGGCGCTGCCTTATCATTGAATTTTGATGGATTACAAGCAGCTTTATCTTCCAATACAATGGCAGTGGAGGCAATTCCCGAATTAGTAGCCGTTATGGGAGGAGAACCGCAAGCCATGCTTGGCAAAGCATTGGAAACGCTTGGGGGCATAGGCAACTACGTTGAAAAAGGACAGAAAGTAGTTGTAAAACCTAATATCGGTTGGGATCGTGCGCCGGATTTGGCAGGTAATACGAATCCGGAATTAATCAAAGCGCTGGTAAAAGGGTGTCTCGACGCCGGCGCTTCAAAAGTAACAGTTTTCGATAATACATGCGATAACTGGCAAAAGTGTTATCAATCCAGTGGTATCGCCGACGCCGTAAAGGCGGCGGGAGGATTGATCGTGCCGGCTAACGACGAGAAATATTACAGGGAAGTAGCCCTTCCGAAAGGGATAAAACTGAAAAGCGCCAAAATACACGAAGCGCTTCTGGAAGCAGACGTATGGTTTAATGTACCTGTCTTAAAAAATCATGGCGGCGCTAAACTTTCGTGCGCCATGAAAAATTATATGGGGATCGTTTGGGATCGCCGTTTCTTCCATAGTAATAACTTGCAGCAATGTATAGCGGATATATGTACCTGGGATAAAAGACCGGCATTGAATATTGTGGACGCTTATCGTATGATGCATCAAAATGGCCCGCAAGGTAAAAGCGCCGCCGATGTGGCTACCATCAAGTCGCTTATTGCTTCAACCAATATTGTAGCAGTCGACACAGCCGCCCTTGGCTTATTTAATCAGGTGAAGAAATTAGATATTAATGCTGTTGGCCATATCGGATTAGGAGAACGTTTGAATTTGGGGACAACTGATTTGGATAAGGTTACTATCAAACGTATCAGAGTATAACCAATGAAAAGACAGGCTAATTATCTGAAAGGATTGCGAGTGTTGCTGGCAATCCTCTTTTTCATTCCCATACTATTATTCTTCATTGATTTCGACAGTAAGCTTCCTGATAGCTTTCATTCATTGCTGCATTTACAAATCGTACCGGCTATTTTGGGGCTTTCATTTGGGATTCTTGTGTTTCAGGTTGTATTGGTAGTGCTGTTCGGGCGCATTTATTGCTCTACCATATGCCCCACAGGTGTTTTTCAGGATATAATTAACCGGTTGTTTTGTATTGGAAAAAAGAAAAGGAACGGACGTATGCGGTTTAAATACAGTAAGCCGTTCAATCTTTTCCGCTATTTATTAGCGGGCGTTACGTTGTTATTGGCAATCGTTGGTTTTACCGAATTACTCGTTTGGCTCGACCCGTACAGTAACTTTGGGCGTATGGCAACTAATTTATTCCGCCCGGTAGTCGTATGGGGAAATAATATGATAGCAGCTATACTGATGGGGATGGATAATTATACGCTGCATCATGTCACATTAAAAACAATAACCGCTGCGGGCTTGATCGCCGGCGGGCTGGCATTGCTTACGTTTGTCGTAATGACTGTTCTCCGGGGCCGTTTTTTCTGTAACACCTTATGCCCGGTAGGAGCTGCCCTGAGCCTTATCTCCAAGTATGCCTTGTTCCGTATATCCTTTAATAAATCGGCATGTAATTCTTGTGGCAATTGCGAACGCACTTGTAAAGCGGAAGCGATAGACAGCAAGCAGATGACGGTAGATACATCCCGTTGCGTGGATTGTTTTAACTGTACTTCTTCTTGTGCCAAAGGAAGTTTGAAATATCGCTTTAACCCTGTTTTCAAAAAAGAAAAACCGGCGGAAGCTCCCCTTTCAACCTCCTCTTCCAATCTTTCGCACGAGGCGAATAGCCGCCGCCTGTTTTTAGCGACGGGCGCTACAGTGGCCGTTACCTTACCGGTTGTATCGGCATTGGCAAAGAAAACGCAAACGGAAGCAGATGCAAAAGAAGAAGCCGGCGAAAGATGGGGGCCTGTAACGCCTCCGGGTTCAATCGGTTTGGAGAGGTTTAAAGATAAATGTACGGGTTGTCATATCTGTGTGGTGAAATGTCCGACGCAGGTTTTGAGGCCGGCTGGTTTGGAATATGGATTAGGGTATATGCTTCGTCCTTATGTATCTTATAAAAGCAGCTATTGTAATTACGAGTGTACCATTTGTTCGGATGTATGCCCGAACCATGCCATCATGCCCTTAACGGTGGAACAAAAGAAAACAACCCAGGTAGGGATTGCAACATTTGTTATAGACCGCTGTATTGTATATACCGAAGGGACAGACTGCGGGGCTTGCTCGGAACATTGCCCCACACAGGCTGTACATATGATACCCTATGAAGGAACATTAACCATTCCGAAAATAGAACCCGAATTGTGCATCGGATGTGGAGGATGCGAATCTATCTGCCCGGTAAATCCGCTTCGTGCGATTCGTATTAAATCAAATGCAGCGCATCAGTTTGTGGAACTGCCGCCGGAAGAAGAAGTAAAAGACGTCGTTATAGATGATTTCGGTTTCTAAAGGAAAATTTACGTACCTTTGCTGCAAATTAGCAGCATGAAGTTTGAAGTACAATATAATGACATACAATCAAGAGCAAGGGCAGGCTTACTTATTACCGGCCACGGAGTAATTGAGACGCCCGTTTTTATGCCTGTCGGAACGCAAGGGACAGTAAAGGCCGTTCATATGACGGAACTGAAAGAGGATATTAATGCTCCCATTATTCTTGGAAATACCTATCATTTATACCTTCGCCCGGGAATTGAGATACTTGAAAGAGTAGGCGGATTGCATAAGTTTAATAGTTGGGACAGGACGATTCTTACGGATAGCGGCGGTTTCCAGGTCTTTTCTCTTGCCGAAAACAGGAAGCTACGCAAAGAAGGGGCCGAGTTTCGTTCCCATATTGACGGTTCAAAACATTTCTTTACTCCAGAGAGCGTAGTGGATATCCAACGCTCGATTGGCGCTGATATTATAATGGCTTTTGATGAATGTTGCCCGGGAGACGCCGATTACGCCTATGCCGGGCAATCGCTTGAGCTAACCGAACACTGGCTTGGTCGTTGTATAAACAGGTTTAACAGTACGGAGCCAAAGTATGGGTATGAGCAAAGCCTTTTCCCTATCGTGCAGGGATGTGTTTATCCTGATTTGCGGAAACGGGCGGCAGAAAACATTGCTGCAATAAATGCAGACGGCAATGCCATCGGAGGATTGGCAGTAGGCGAACCAACCGAAAAAATGTATGAAATGATAGAAGTGGTGAATGATATACTGCCGAAAGATAAACCCCGTTATTTAATGGGCGTGGGGACTCCCGTAAATCTCCTGGAGGCTATAGAAAGAGGAGTGGATATGTTTGACTGTATCATGCCTACCCGGAACGGGCGCAATGGCCAACTATTCACGAAGTACGGAACAATGAATATGCGGAACCAAAAATGGAAAGACGACTTCTCGCCAATCGACCCGGAGGGCAATTCGTTCGTAGATACCTTATACAGTAAAGCCTATTTACATCATTTAATAAAAGTAGAAGAGATTTTGGGACTGCAAATTGCTTCCATTCACAATTTAGCTTTCTATCTTTGGCTCGTGAAGGAAGCGCGTAAACATATTATGGAAGGCGACTTCACCATGTGGAAGAACGGAATGGTCCGCCAATTATCAAACCGGTTATAAAGAATGGAGAAATACGGATTAAAACGAATAGACTGGTATATAATCAAACAGTTCCTCGGAACTTATATTTTCGCTATCCTGTTAATTATTTCTATATCAGTTGTATTTGATATTAATGAAAAAATAGATAAATTCCTCAAACCGGAAGTGTCTTTGAAAGAGATCGTCTTCGACTACTATATGAACTTTATCCCTTATTTTGCCAACCTGTTCAGCCCATTGTTTACTTTTATCGCCGTCATCTTTTTTACCTCCCGGCTGGCCGATAACTCAGAGATTATAGCGATGCTTGCCAGTGGAATGAGTTTCAGGCGGCTGATGTTGCCTTATGGGATTTCGGCGGCTATTATTGCGTTGGCAACGTTCGTCTTAAATGCGTTCATCATTCCGCCGGCTAATATAACGCGGATTGACTTTCAGAATAAATACATAAGGAATAAAGCCGTGGATTATGCAAGGAATGTACAATTGGAAGTAGAACCCGGCATAATCGCCTATTTTGACCGTTACGACGACAAATCGCGTATGGGCTATCGTTTTTCGCTTGAGCATTTTGATGAAAAACAACTTATCTCGCGCCTTACCGCCGCTCAGATTAAATACGATACGTTGTATCAATGGACGGTTATCGACTATATGATCCGCGACTTCGATGGGATGCGCGAACATATCAGTTCCGGTTCCCGTAAAGATACGACGTTGACAATCATTCCTTCGGATTTTCTGATTTCGGTAAATGATTGTGAAACAATGACGACTCCTCAATTAGCTACCTATATAAACCGGCAAAAAAAACGAGGTATCGGTAATATTCAAACATTTGAAATAGAATATCATAAACGATATGCTGCTATTATGGCCGCCTTTATTTTAACAAGTATAGGCGCCTCGTTATCGTCTCGCAAAATTAAAGGGGGGATGGGATTAAATATTGGTATCGGGATGGGATTGAGTTTCTCTTATATACTCTTTACCACAGTTACTTCCACCTTCGCCGTAAACGGATATGTAAGCCCGATGATTGCTTCCTGGATTCCCAATATCCTCTATACATTCATCGCCATCTATTTATATCAAAAGGCCCCGCGTTGATTCTGAAAGAAGAACCTCCTCGATAGCCTTTTTGAAATCACGCTTGCTCATATTTCCTCTTGCCATTTGGGGGCGTTTATTCATGGGGCAGAATAGTAAGGAAGGGGTATTGTGAATACCAAAATCAGCTATTAACTCTTCTTCCTCATCGGTATTTACTTTATAGATTTCGATTTTTCCGGCGTACTCTTCTGCTAATTCATCCAGTAGGGATGCAATCATTCTGCTTGGGCCGCACCGGTCGGCGTAAAAATCAACAATGCAAGGTCTTTCCCCTTCAAATGTCCATTCGGCAGGATTAGCCTCATAATTGGCGACCTTTTTTAGAAATTCCGATTTTGTTAATTGAGTTATTTCCCTCATGTTTGTCTATTTTTTTCCTTTATGCTTATATGATAAACCGCTCAGGTATACTGAGCGGCTATCATTTTTATTCGATAAAAAAACCGTTTAATATCTTTTATTTACAGCTTCCCAATCTACTATTTTCCATAATTCTTTCAAATGGTCGGCTCTGCGGTTCTGATAATCCAGATAATAAGAATGTTCCCATACATCGAATCCAAGAACCGGCGTCAAACCTTTTGTAACAGGGTTTCCTGCATTTTGTTCTTTGGTGATTGAAAGCTTTCCGTCTGTATCTTTTGCCAGCCAAACCCAACCGGAACCAAACAAGCCTGCTCCGGCAGCTTCAAATTCTTTCTGAAAGTTTTCAAACGATCCCCATGCCGCATCGATAGCAGCGGCCAGTTTACCTGAAGGCTTTCCTCCTCCGCTGGGAGAGAACTGGGTAAAATATAAATTATGGTTTAACACTTGCCCGGCATTATTAAAGATGCCGCCATCCGCTTCTTTAACAATCGTTTCAAGGTCTGCATTCTCAAACTTCGTGCCCGGAATAAGATTATTCAGGTTGTTTACATACGTTTGAAGATGCTTCCCATGGTGAAACTCTATCGTTTGTTTACTAATTACGGGCGCCAATGCACCTGCCTCATAAGGCAATTTCACTAATTCAATTTTCATAATGTCTTCTTTTTTATTAAATTCTGGACTATTAGTAATAAGCAATAATATGCTTAGTAATATTGTTATCATAACACACGTTTTTTTCATTTGTTTGCATTGCGTAATACTCTTCTATACTTCTAACATATATAGGCGATGTTTTGTTCACGGATTTTGAAAAAAAATTATCTCATAATGTTTTTTGTATGTTTTCATGCAGGATAAAATCAAATTAGTTCCTATTTTTGTGCCCTCAAATCATTTATTTATTAATTAGTTAAACATATTCGTAGATGACAAAGAAAGTTGGGAATTTAATTCCAAACACCTTTTTTATAACAAAAGGAAGTGGCGAATCTGATTTGGAAAAGCATGCAGGTTCCTATCATATGGCTCTTTACGATGCCGGTATCTCAGACTTTAATATCATGACATATTCGTCTGTTATTCCGGCTACGGCGCATTTAGCTACTATGGATGAGATTGATCTTCCTCCATTTGGTTCGGAATTGAAAACCATTATGGCTATGTCTCACGGATACCAGGACGAGTTTGTTTCTGCCGGCGTGGTATATGCCTGGATGTATAAAGATGAAAATTTTGATGAAAAAGTAGGAGGCTTGGTTTGCGAGGTTAGCGGGCGTTACCGCATTGAAGAACTGGAATCCCGCCTTATCCGTGTGATTAATGACCTTCATCAAAATACATATGATGATTATTATCTGGGCGAATTAAACTTCATTACGGAAGGAATTACAATAGAAAAGAGATATGGTACGGCTATCGCCGCTCTTTGCTTTATCGATTTTCTCGTCCCGGAAATTGAAGAAAAATAAAGATAAGGATCAAAAGAATTTTCTTATGTGATCGCTTGTACATTTACATTGCAAGTCTTTATTGGCCGACAGCCGCCGGTCATAAAGACTTGCATATCTTTTATCATTTCTACTAATTCTACTTTAACAGATTAAAATCCAATGTCGTTTAGTTAAGGAAACCCCATCGACCCCTTGATGGGATTTTGATAAAATAAGTTCTTTGACATTTTGGGATTAGCTCGAAAACCTGCGAAATCATAAGGCCCGGCAGAACTAATCCCGGAAATCATAAAACAAAAAAAGTTTATTACATGAATAAGAAGAAGTTATAGCTTAACAAAACGACATTGGTTTAAAAATCATTTTTTTTTGATTTTTTTTCACTATTAACCGACTATTTCAAAAAACAGTCGGTTTTCGTTTGTATATTGTTGATATTTATCAAATTACAAATTTGATTTTTGATTTTCAAAAAGCTATCCTGTCAAAAAATGGATA
>JAITRG010000216.1 GCA_031288515.1 Tannerellaceae bacterium | reverse complement strand
AAGCGCCATACCCACGGACTCCCGCCGCTGTCGTCGCCCAGGCGGACGATGTATCTCTTATCCGCGCCGAGGCCTGTAAAGGTCAGGCGCACCCTGATCTCCTCGCCGGGCTGTAATGTCCTTGTCCCGACTGTTCCCGTCCCGCCCGTAACGTAGGTGCATGCAGACAGGGTTGTCTTATACACCTGGCGGGCGCTTCCCACAAATTCGTCATACACGGCTATGGGTATGGCAGAGGAGACGACCGTCTGGGCTGTGCTCCGGTTGCCGACGGTTATGTAGATATAATTCGTGGAAGATTCCGTGACAATCTTCGGCCGCTTTCCCTCTGTCGCGTCATTGGCCGGCCGGATGCAGGCTTCGTGCAGGAACACCACAGGGTCGAAGAGCGGCTTCCCGTCTTCCCTTTCTGTTGTATGGAAATAGGGTATCTGGTTGAGCGTGGCATTGAAGGGGCGGTATTCGGCGACTGTCTCAATGATATTGTCGTTCGCATCCCTGATCTCCTGGCTGAAAGTATACTCCGGGACCAGGCGGTTGATGGCATGAGCGGCGCCGACAGGCGTGGTCAAGTCGTCATTAATTTTGAAGGGGTCGTACATGAACTGGGTCCACACCTTGCGCGCCGGGGCAAACTTCTCGCCCGTCCCGTCGTTGCCTACGGCGTAGAGGAAGCCATAGTAAGGAGAGGAACCAACGCTCTGTCCCATCACTACCATTTCTGCCGAGCCGTCGTTGTCAATATCCGCTATCGAGGGATACTCATACCCTGTACCGTGTCTAACCGACTTGCGGAACAGGATACCTTTGTTTGCAGCCGTTTCAGTGTAAGATATATAGGGAACATTCGCTTGCGGCTTTATGATACGCAAATATTCCTCGTCACGATAGCAGATTTCCATTACGCCGTCGTTGTCAAAGTCAAACATCGTGAATCCCGTATCGCTCGACCGATCCTCGTGTTCGAGAACAAAGGAGAGTTTCAAGCGTTTATTGAACGCTAAACCGGCTGTAGCATCCCAGGTAAGGGCTATCAAATCTCCCTCTCTGCTTGAAACCCCGGAGGCCGGCAGAGGGCCGGATGTGCCTGCCGTCCCTGTTCCGAGACCGGATACAGTCGGATGTTTGAACTCGGCTGCAGCCATCGAATACGTTTTATAAGCCAACTTTCCTCCCAGTATCGCAATTTCCGGCAAACGACGATCTTTTGTAGCTGTGGGATGCGTTTTCCCGTCAATATCTCCGATATAGGTGTACGAATAGTTCCCCATAAGACTCCCACGTGTGAAGTAAATATAAACATTCGCCATGATATAAGGCTGGGGGGTGGCGTTCCTTATGAAATTCCCGGAGGCATCCAATACCGGTTCGCGGTCAGGCTCTGTCGAATTCATTTGGAAAAAGCCTGGATTCCACACAACCACTCTCCGCGCTCCGGCTGTGCTGTGATTACTTCCCGAGGAGTTTATCTCAGTCGTACTACTGACTTCCGTATAACTGGTTACTATATCCGGCAGGCCGTCGCCATTGATGTCTGCCACGCCCGTATATCCGTCGGCAATGGCGACTCCGCCGGAGGAAGGCGCAAAAATCGTATCGGCCGAAAATACGGCAAGCGCTGATCCTTCGCCTGTTACCAAACCGCCGCCATCCGTCCTTATCCTGTATAATTGTCCTCCGGCAGCCACATCATAGATGCCGTCCAGATCCAGATCATATACGTAACTGAATCCTCCCACCCTTTGGTCATCAGCTCGGCCCTTAGGGTCATTACCGATAAACGCCCTGGCTGCATTTGCGGCTGCTCCCTGTCTAAGCCTTAACAGAAGCGCTCCTGTTTCAACGTCGTATATCCTGTTATAGACCAGCGCCTCCGGACTTCCGTTGCCATCCAGGTCTACAATCGTAGGAATCGGCTTGTGAAAATCATCGCGAGTACCATCGCTATTTCCAAAATCATAATTATACCACTGAGTCGACTCCCATACATATTGCAGCGTATAGGTGTTTCCTGGCGACGGTATTATATCATATCTGACCAGTTTATTTTGCAGCCCGCTCCCTGCAGTTCCCCCTCCTCCGTCGGGAAAAGCCATAAGGACGCTTACATTAGAAGTTGCGCTGATCCTTACAAGCGCCATGGGAGAAGGGGAAGAATGATAAACATCACCTGTAAAAGAAGTGGTTATATCCGCTTGACTGCTGTTTTTGAACGGCAATTTGACGATTCGTTTCCCGGTTTGTCCGTTATGGATTGAAATACCGTGAAAATTCCCTACGCCGGTATTACCGGAGCTCTTAGCAAGGGCGATGATTTCGGGGAGCCCGTCGCCGTTGAGGTCTGCTATCAAAGGAACCGTGTAGCCGGCTAACCGGTAGGGCGTATCGGCTGTACTGCTCGAACCGTTTCCGCTTCCGTCGGGCGCTGCAAACCGGTAGGCGGAGGTAAATTCTACTGCGCCCATGAAGGAGAAGCAGGTTGATGCGTAGTTGGCGGGATCGGTATATCCGGGTACATTTTCAATCGTTTGCCCGGATGCAAGGGGAGAGAGCGTTATAAGCAGAACTCCGAGCAATAGTATTCTTACAGGAACTAAAGTTTTCATCTTTTTTGCGGTTAATTTGTATAAAACGTGTTAATTCTTAATTCTGTCCAAATCCTCTGTCCTACTCAGGTTCCACTTCTAAGAAGTGGAACTGAAGTGAAATCCATACGCTTGTAAAGATACGAAATTTTTTATATAAAAACGCTTCATGTATAAAAAAATTTGACATAATATTTTAAATATTACATCAATACTTCCTTTTTTTAACATATAGGCCTATATATAGGCCTTAAGTTATGCATAAGTAGTAGCAAAATGATATTTTGATTCGGATTTAGCTGTTTTTGTAACATTTTGAGTGGCATTACGCTTTTTAGCTTACGCGATCTTTTGATAAAAGGCATGAAATTATTGGTTTATTTCGACTATTTTACTGCTGCATGGGTTGATTTTGAATAACCGGTCTGAATCTTTTAAAAAAAGAGTATGATGAAATAACCAAAATATTTATACTTTTATATGCCCGAATGGTATTATTTAGCAGATATATGAATTTTTACTCTGATGAAAAACTATTTTGCCTTTCTACATATCTTTCTTTTTACCCTTATCCTGCCGGCAAAGGCGGTTGACGCCGGTAATTATAAATTCAATCCAATCAATGCGGAAACAGGATTGTCGAACAGTGAAGTGAAATGTATTTATAAAGATAAAACAGGCTTTGTATGGTTTGGGACGCCTTCCGGGCTGAACCGTTACGATGGATATGAAATCATAACCTGCAAACAGAATTTAAGCGGAGAACCCATCCACTCGTCCAACAACGATATCCAATGGATACAGGAAGACGCCGAAGGACGCTTGTGGATCAAAACCCGCTCGGGCTATACGGTTTACGATACATCCCTGGAACGTTTTGCCGGCAATACGGATGAACTGCTGAAAAAATATTCGGGAACGGAAGACTTCAACGATTCTTCCGAGAATCTCTTATATATTGATTTGGGGAAAAACTTTTGGTTTGTTACCTGGGAAGACATCCGGATGTACGACCTGAAGGATAAGCGATGCACCGTATTCAATCAAGGCGAGCCGGAGGCATTAAGCCGCGGTCTGATACGGGATATTAAACAAGGTAAAAACCGTTACTGGTTCCTGTACGAAAACGGAATGCTGGAATGTATGGAAGCCCAAACCCATAAAGTAATCGGCAAAGACTCTACCATACATAAAGCCGCCCAATTGAAAAACAACCGGGAGATCAGGCTCTTTGTCGATTCTTCGGGAGATGTATGGGTTTATGGCATCGGCGCGCATTATGGACTGGGCTATTATGATGTGGCCAAAGATAAGTGGACCAATTATTCGCTGTCGGCCACTCCTCCTTTCAGGTTATCGAACAATGTGGTTACAAGTGTGGAAGAAGATGATAACGGCCGCATCTGGATAGGAACCGATCATGGCGGGGTAAATATCATCGATAAGAAAACCGGGGTAATCACGTTCTTATGGCACAATGAAAACGACCCGCACAGTATTTCGCAAAACACGATAAAGTCTATGTACAGAGACGACTCCAATATCATCTGGCTGGGTACTTACAAGAACGGGGTGTGTTATTATCATGAAAGTATATACAAATTCAATATTGTAACCGAAAAAACAAAAATCCCGTTCCCCGACGTCAACTGTTTTTACGAAGCGGAAGATAAAAACCTGTGGATCGGCACAAACGGAGGGGGACTGCTCTATTACGACCGCCACAATGAGAAATACATTCAGTACAAGCATATCGCCGGCAACCCGAATACGCCCGCCGGCGACGTGATCGTCAGCCTGACGCAAGACCTCGAAGGCCGCCTCTGGATTGGTTATTACTTAGCCGGGCTGGATTGCTTCGACGGAAAAACCTTTACCCATTACAGCGGAGACCCCGACAGCGAAGACGGCATAACCGACAAACATGCCTGGGTGCTCCGCTGCGACAGGTCGGGCAACCTGTGGGTAGGAACGCTGAACGGCGGAGTGGCCGTTTTGGATACAAATACAGGGAAACGGCTGAAAAACCTGAACGCCGAAGGTTCTATTTACGGTATCATAGAAACAAAGACCGGTAATATGCTGGTTGGCTCGCAGGGAGGGCTATTTATCTACAGCGTAATAAACGACCAGTTGGAATTATACGAAAAAGACATATTCAACAGCATCCAGTTAAGCCGGTACGACATCAATAACTTATTTGAAGACAGCCGGGGATTGCTATGGATTGGAACCAAAAACGGGCTGTTCGTCTTCAACCCTTATACAAAAGAGGTACGTATGTTTACGAAAGAGAAAGGGCTTTCGTCCGATTTGATCCAAAGCATCCTTGAGGATTCGGAACATAATATGTGGTTTGCAACCAACCGGGGCATTACCGGCATCAAGGTATCTACCGAAAACGAACAGCCCGGTTATTTCTACCATCTGTTAACTTATGGCCGTTCGGAAGGATTGCAAGGCGAGTTATTCAATTATAATGCGGCTTACCATACTTCTTATTCCGAACTTATTTTCGGCGGCGTATCGGGTTTCAATATCATAACGCCGGCCAATATCAGTTACAATGGCAACGTCCCGCATATTATCATTACCGATTTTCAGTTATACAATAAGAGTATCAAGCCCGAAGAGCCGTATAACGGGCGGATTATCCTTAAAAAAAGCATTACCCAAACAAAGGAAATCAACCTTAACTATTCCGACAATTACCTTAGCCTCTCTTTTGTAGCGCTCGACTATTGCGCACCCGATAAATCCCGCTATTATTACAAGCTGGAAGGCTTCAACAACCAATGGCTCGAAACAGGCCCCGACAACCGGAAAGTAACCTACACAAACTTAAACCCCGGCAGATACGCCTTTTACCTGAAAGCGGTAACGAACGATGGGCTTGAAACTCCGGAACCTGTCATCTTAAAGATAAATGTGCGCCCGCCCTTCTGGCAGACAACCTGGGCCTGGCTAATCTACTGCATCCTGATTGCCGGAAGCGGCTTTTACTTCTTCAACCGTCTGGCGAAACGGTCTGAAAAGAAACTTGCCTATGCACGCGAAAATATGCGGGTAAACCAGCAACTCGAAATGGATGAAATGAAACTCCGCTTCTTCACAAACATAAGCCATGAGTTCCGTACGCCGCTTACATTGATATTATCGCCCTTAGACGATCTCCTTAAGAAAGTAAAAGACCCCGAAGAAGAGGAATCCCTGTCTGTCATGCGCCGGAACGCCAGGCACCTCCTCACCCTGGTGAACCAACTGCTCGACTTCCGCAAATTAGACATGAATGCACAAACGCTGCAAAAGTCGCTGGGAGACGTCGTACAATTCGTGAAGCAGCAAACCGGGCTTTTTGTAGAGGTAATGGCCCGGAAAGAGATCGCTTTTCAGTTCGCCTCCGAACTAACGCATTTTTACATGTATTTCGACGCCGAAAAACTCTCGACGGTATTAATCAATATCCTTTCTAACGCTTATAAGTTTACGCCCGACGAAGGCAAGATCACCCTCGATATTTCGCGTACCGGCGACGGGAATATCCGTATCTCCGTCACCGACAATGGTATCGGAATACCTGAAAATGAACTGGACAACATATTCGACCGGTTCTACCAGGTAAAGAACGAAGGTAGCCGGCATTATCAGGGCAGCGGCATTGGCTTACATATCTCAAAAGAATTTGTTTTGTTGCACGGAGGCGAAATCCGGGCCGAAAACATACCTGAAGGAGGCGCCCGCTTCATCATATTACTGCCCTGCAAAGAAGAAGTAGCTGAAGTTGAAAACGAAACAACGCTCCCATCAGCGGGCAACGAAAAAGCGCCGGACGAAGACGTCGCATTGGAGGAAGAATGGATTCCAAACAGATTGCCTAAAATCCTGATCGTAGAAGACAATAAAGATTTACGAACCCTGCTGGTATCCAGATTAAAAGAACAATACAGTATCCTGCAAGCCGCCGATGGCGAAGAAGGACTGGCCACCGCGCTAAAAGAGATACCCGATATGATCCTTTCAGACGTTATGATGCCGGGAATGGACGGGCTGGAATTATGTAAATCCATAAAGCGGGATATACGCACGTCGCACATCCCGCTGATTCTCCTTACAGCCAAGAGCGGCGAAGAAAGCAAACTGGAAGGCTTAACCGCAGGCGCCGACGATTACATCACGAAACCTTTCAACCGGGAAATCCTGCAAATAAAAATACACAACCTGATCGAAACCCGCAAACGCAATCAAATAGCCCTTGAAAAACAAATCCGGATTGAGCCTTCCAGGATTACCGTCAATTCATTAGATGAAAAACTGATCAGGAAAGCCATCGAATACGCCGAAATAAATATTTCAAACCCCGACTTCTCGGTCGAAGAGCTAAGCCGCGAATTAGGTATGAGTCGCGTACATTTATATAAGAAGCTCTCGTCCCTCACCGGAAAAACGCCCATCGAATTTATCCGCATCATCCGCCTGAAGCGAGCCGCCCAATTATTAAAGGAAAGTCAATTGACCGTATCCGAAATCGCTTACGAAGTAGGCTTCAATAATCCCAAGTATTTCCGCAAATACTTTAAAGACGAATTTGGCGTATTACCTTCCCAATACGATACAAGGGCCGAATAAATTAATATTGTTCGCTCTCATTCGGGAAATCCTGCCGTTTTACGTCTTCGACATATCTTTGTACGGCTTTTGTTATCACCTCTTTGAGATTTGCATAACGGCGCAGGAAACGGGGAGAAAAGTCTTCGGTTATACCCAGCATATCGTGCATTACCAATACTTGTCCGTCCACCCCGTTACCGGCGCCGATTCCTATAACCGGGATTTTTAATTCGGAAGCTATCCGGGCCGCCAGCTTTGCAGGCACTTTTTCTATTACGATTGCAAAGCAACCTAATTCTTCCAGCAAACGGGCGTCATTGACCAGCTTTTCCGCCTCAGCTTCTTCACGGGCCCGTACGGTATAAGTCCCGAACTTATTAATGGATTGAGGCGTTAACCCCAAATGACCCATAACGGGAATACCTGCCGATAAAATACGTACAACCGATTCCTGTATTTCAGAACCTCCTTCTACCTTTATACAATCGGCATGGGTTTCTTTCATTACGCGAATAGCGGAAGAAATGGCTTCCTTCGAATTGCCCTGATAGGCGCCGAATGGCAAATCAACAACCACAAGAGCCCGCTTGACGGCTTTCATTACCGACTTACCATGATAAATCATCTGGTCTAAAGTAATAGGAAGCGTTGTTACATTCCCTGCCATCACATTAGAAGCCGAATCACCCACTAAAATAACATCCATGCCTGCCTGGTCGATCAACTTTGCCATCGAATAATCATATGCCGTAAGCATAGATATCTTTTCGCCGCGCCGTTTCATCTCTATCAGGCGATGGGTAGTGACTTTTCTGTTTTCCGAATCACGTTTTGCAACCGACATAATCTAAATTGTTTTTTGTTACAGGGTGCAAAGTTATATTTTTGTTGAAATAACCTGTAAACAAATAACAAATTCGTACCCCTCTTTTTATTTTTTCCAATATTGTTCCATTTCTTCCAATGTCTTTCCTTTGGTTTCCGGGATCATTTTCCAAACGAACAAGGCTGAAAGAACAGCCATTACCCCATAAAAGCCATACGTCACAGCCCCGCTGTAATTCATCATAGCCGGATACGTGGAAGAAATCAGGTAATTGGCAGCCCATTGCGCCGCCACAGCCACAGCCACAGCCTGGCCCCGTATTCTATTAGGAAATATTTCAGCTATCAGTACCCAACAGATAGGCCCCCACGACATCATAAAAGAAGCGGTGTAAATAATGATAAAGACAAGCGTGCTGATACCGATTATATTAAAAAAGGACAATGCGGAAATAGCAAACATACCGACAGCCATCCCTGTGGAACCGACGATAAGCAAGGGTTTGCGCCCCCATTTATCTACCGTTAAGATGGCTATCACCGTAAAGATTACATTCACCAGTCCCATCACAATCGTTTGCAGCATAGACGCATCCTTTGCCGCTCCCATACTTTCAAAGATACGGGGCGCATAATAAAGCGCCACATTAATACCTACGAATTGCTGGAAAACGGATAATAGAATACCAATCACAATCACTATTACTCCATAAGAAAATAATTTGCTTTTTACCGATTCATTTACGGTTGCCTTTATTTCACGCAGTATGGCCTGGGCTTTTTCTTTTGACCCGTTTATTTTCTCCAGCACAGTCAGCGCTTTTTCATCTTCATAAATAAGAGCCAGATAACGCGGCGTTTCAGGAACAAAAAATACCAGTATACCAAACAGGGCGGCAGGTATTGCTTCAGAGGCAAACATATAACGCCAGCCTGCCGCATTGATCCATTCAATGGTTTGCCCGTTTGCTATTCCCCAATTAACAAAGTAAACGACCAGCATACCGAAAATAATGGCAAACTGGTTGAAGGATACTAAACGCCCCCTTATTTCCGTCGGCGCTATTTCGCCTATATACATCGGGCAAACAGCCGACGCCAGGCCAACGCCTATACCGCCCAGGATACGGTATAAATTAAATACGGCCAATAATCCCAAAGAAGGTTCGCCCTGATTAAACAGGAAGGTTTCGGGCCAGCCTGAACCTAACGCCGAAAGAAAAAATAAAAAAGCCGCCAGCAACAGTGACCTTTTACGTCCTAAACGGGAAGAAAAGAAACCCGACAACGCTCCCCCGATTATACAGCCTATCAGTGCGCTGGAAACCGTTGCCCCATGTATAAAATCACTCAAACCCAATGGTTTTATCAAATAAGCTTCTATCGATTTCTCGGCGCCTGAAATAACTGCCGTATCATATCCAAAAAGCAAGCCGCCGATAGTGGCTACCAGCGTTATCCCGAAAACATACCCGGAATTGTAGTTTTTATTTGCCATAAACAGTTGATAAGCGACAGTTGGCAAACGCCAACTGCCTGCTCTTTCTTTATTAGATGTAATTATTTATTATCATTTCATACAACTCCTGTTTCCCGCTGATTTGTGCGGGTTCTCCGTCGCGAAGAGCGATGGAACGCAAGCTTTCAAGCGTCAGTTTCCCATCTTCAAAGGCTTTTCCATCGCCGCCGTCAAAGCTGGCATAACGTTCTTTACGCATTTTTCTGTAATCCGAATTTTCAAGAATATCGGCAGCCGTCAATAGAGCGCGGGCAAACGTATCCATACCGCCTATATGGGCGATGAAGATGTCTTCCAGGTCGGTTGAATTACGACGGGTTTTAGCGTCGAAGTTTGTACCTCCTGTCGTTAATCCGCCATTTTCAAGGATTACCAGCCAGGCTTGGGTAAGTTCAAACAGGTCTGCCGGGAACTGGTCGGTATCCCAGCCATTCTGGTAATCTCCGCGATTTGCATCGATACTGCAAAGCATACCGGCGTCTGCAGCAGCCTGCAATTCGTGTTCAAACGTATGGCCGGCTAATGTGGCGTGGTTTACTTCAATATTTATGGCGAAGTCTTTATCCAGTCCGTAATGGCGAAGGAAACCAATCACTGTTTCCGTATCCACATCATACTGATGCTTGGTTGGTTCCATGGGTTTTGGCTCGATAAGGAAAGTACCCTTAAAACCATTCTTCCGCGCATAATCACGAGCTATTGTCAGCATCATGGCCAAATGGTCTTTCTCGCGTTTCATATTGGTATTGAGCAGGGTCATATAACCTTCCCGGCCTCCCCAGAATACATAGTTTTCGCCGCCTAACGCAATGGTGGCGTCAATGGCATTTTTTATTTGCGTTCCGGCGCATGCTACCGAGGCAAAGTCAGGATTGGTAGCCGCTCCGTTCATATAGCGCGTATGGCTGAAAACATTGGCCGTACCCCATAATAACTTCTTACCTGTTTCTTTCTGAAGTTCCTTGGCGTAGTCTACCATGGTAAACAAACGTTTTTCAAATTCGGATAGAGACGGGCCTTCGTCTACCACATCCACATCGTGGAAACAGTAATAAGGGATGCCGCATTTTGTAAGAAACTCAAAGGCGGCGTCCATTTTATATTTCGCGCGTACTAACGGGTCGGATGAATTATTCCAGGGGAATGTTTTCGTTCCTCCTCCAAAAGGGTCTCCTCCTTCAGCGCATAATGTATGCCAGTAAGCCATCGCAAAACGAAGGTGGTCTTTGAGCGTTTTGCCCATTACTACTTTGTTTTCATCATAATAATGAAATGCCAGCGGATTCTTCGACTCGCATCCTTCAAACAGAATCTTTCCTATTCCCGGAAAGAATTCTTTTTCTCCTTTATAAAAGCTCATAATTCAATTGTTAATTGTTAATTGTTAATTATAGTTGTTTGATATCAGTTATATCAGTTATATCGGTTATTTATTGTTGACTATTAATTCCAGGCGTTCCTTCCACAATTGATAGGCGTCGGAACAGGCGTCGGCTTTGCGTCTGTCCGGTTCTATCACGTCTATTTTCTTTAGCGACTGGAAGGCTTCCCGGGGAGACGGGTAAATACCGGCGCCAATACCGGCGCCTTTAGCCGCGCCGACAGCTCCATTCGTATCGTATAATTCGATAACTGCCCCGGTGATACCGGCTAATGTTTCCCGAAATACCGGGCTTAAAAACATATTCGCATTGCCGGCACGGATAATATCGACAGGAATCCCCATTTCATTCATGATATCCATACCGTATTTGAATGAAAAAACGATTCCCTCCTGGGCTGCGCGTGCGAGATGTTTTTGATTATGTATATTAAAATTCAATCCGCAGAAAGAACATTCCGTTTCCTTATTCTTCAGCATACGTTCCGCGCCGTTGCCAAAGGGTAAGATGGAAAGCCCTTCGGAACCAACCGGTATCTTAGCCGCCATATCATTTAATTCATTGTAGCTGACGCCTTCGGGAGCTGCGTTACGCTTTATCCACGAATTAAGGATACCCACTCCATTGATACAAAGCAATACGCCAAGGCGCGGCTGCTTTTCCGTATAATTTACGTGCGCAAATGTATTGACACGCGAATACCGGTCGCAGGCAGTTTTATCATTCACGCCGTATACTACCCCCGACGTTCCGGCCGTAGCAGCAATTTCTCCGGGGTTTAATACATTCAGCGATAAAGCATTGTTGGGCTGGTCTCCGGCGCGGTACGTTACGGGCGTTCCTTTTTTCATACCCAATCCGGCAGCAACGGAGGCTAACAGTTCTCCCTGTTCGCCAAAGGTGGGGCGAATGGCCGGAACAATGTCGCCGGCAAATCCGAAATATTCCAGCATATCCTCAGAAACCCGGTTCGCTTTAAAATCCCAGAGCATGCCTTCCGACAAACCGGATATAGTGGTTACGATATCGCCGGTCATGCGCATGGCAATATAATCGCCGGGAAGCATGAATTTATAAACCGATTCAAACAGTTGGGGTTCGTTTTCCTTTACCCAGGCTAACTTGGCCGCCGTAAAATTTCCCGGAGAGTTCAAGAGACGGGATAAGCATTTTTCTTCGCCAATGGCACGGAATGCCTTCTCGCCATACGGGACGGCGCGGCTGTCGCACCAGATGATGGACGGGCGCAATACTTCCCTGTTTTTGTCTACCAGTACTAAACCGTGCATTTGGTACGAAATACCTATCGCTTTAATATCCTCTCCCTGAATAGCCGCTTTCCCGATCGCTCCCTTGATGGCCAGTTTAAGATAATCCCACCAGTCTTCGGGGTCTTGTTCCGCCCAACCCGGCTTAACGGCTTTTATCGGGGCTTCTTCTTTGGGATAATAATCCGAACTGATTGTTACCCCGGTTTGCCGGTCTATAATGGAAGCTTTCACCGACGAGCTTCCTATGTCACATCCTAACAGATACATGGCAGATAAAATTAGGTTTTATTTAATTTAGAACGCAGTTGATTATATTTCACCTTGTCGAATCGATAATAACGGGCGGAGCGATGCGCTACCCCTTTTTCCAGATCATCTGTCGGAACAACAAAAGGGAGCGAATTCATTTTCTTATGAAAATTCCTTACGTCAAATTCTTTATTGTATATGATTTCATAGGTACGCCTCAATTGTAAGGCCGTAAACAAAGAAGGTAAATAATTAAAAATAATGGAAGGCTCCACTTCCGTCCACTTCCGTATTTCTTTAATGGCTTCTCCTGTAATTTCTCTGTGATCGAACGGCAGATTGGGTAACCGGGAAACAGGCGTCCACTGTACGGCGGCATATTTTTCGTCCGGCCTGGCTTTCCTCACTTTGCACAAAGCCAGGTAAGCTATGGTTACAATCCTGTCTATTTTCATATTAGACGCTCTTTCGAGCCACAAAACATCCTCTTTGTTAGAGGTGCGCGCAGGAGAACCGAAAGCCCGGAACTGTTTAA
>JAITRG010000203.1 GCA_031288515.1 Tannerellaceae bacterium | reverse complement strand
TTGCAAACGAAAGCGGAAACATTTACCATAGAAGGTTATAACAGCAGGATAAGACATTATTTGGCGCGATTCAAGCGAAAAACGAAGTGCTACAGTAAAGCGACTTTTATGATTGAAATGTCGCTAAATTTACTAATGATGAAATTAAATAATGAGTTGTCCATATTAAATTAACAATGCCCTAATTTTTAATGAGTACTTATAATTTATTTCTATAAATAGTTTACCTCCAACTTCATTTATTTTGTTGACTTCCGCCATCAGTAGATTAAATTTTTCATGCCACAACTTATCCAAAGTGTTTACAGCCTCATTCAGTAATCGCTCCTGTTCAATTCTTTTGCCTTCCGACTTTCCAATTTCGATAAGTTTTAGTTTTGAAGTTTCAAGTTCTCTGTTGATTTTAATAAAGTCATCCGGGTTAAGTTCCGGGATATTTATTTCTCTCTTAATCCGGGCAAACTCTTCTCTTAATTCTTCTTTCTTTACTTTCAGTTTATCCATAACAACAGTAAATTCTACTCCTGTCTTTTGAACGTCAGAATAGATTATTTTCACCTGTTCTAATGTCAATTTTAGTTTATCAGCTAAATCTTTAGCTTCAGTAAAAATTTCCGGATTCGTTTTAGATTCAAGCTTTTTATTAAGGGAATATTCATGATTTTGAATGATTTCATGTAATTCATTTAGATAAGCATCTACTCCATCTTTGAAATTTTGCAGGCGATTAATATCCGATTCAAATGACGTTTGCAACTGTAGTTTCCCGGCAACTCCCTTTTCTTTAAACAAATTGAATCTGTATTCGGCATTAGCCTTTGCAGTTTCAGTTTCTTTCTTCAAAAGGGAGAGATTGCCCAAACCCTTCAACTCATTTATAATACGTTGAATTTCTGTTTTTTGCTTGTCAATTTTTGCTTGAACGTTATTTAACCGGCTCCCAATTAGTTTATTCACTAAATCATTTTCAAAATCAGCATTTTTATTCGACAAGTCTTTTTGTCCAAAATAGACAGGCTGTTGAAGAATAGCATCTAACGTAATGCCCTGCTGTAATATCTCATTTTTATAGATATCTTCCTTTTGCCCATATATACGTTCTACTTTATAAAGCCTCCCATGTCTATCAACAATTTCAACAATAGCCTTTCCCCCGCTTTTCAGTACATGCTTAATTAAATCATCTTTATAATCCTTATCAACAGTTTGTGAACCAAAAGGAATATTCAGAGCATATCTTACTATTTCAAGAATAGACGACTTGCCGCTTCCTCTTATCCCTATTAAGTTATTTAATTCAGGAGAAAAACAGATCTGTTTTCCATCCAACAACCCTCCTTGAAAGGCTATTGATTTGATATATGAATTTGCAGGGTTATGATTGCTTTCTTTCGAACAACGATCTATTGAGTCAATCAAAGCAAATTTTATTGCTTCAAAATTAAAATCACCGATTTTTAAAAAGCAGGCTTCTCCTTTTCCTATATCATCAATCGATTTTGGATCACTTCCTTCTACAAAACATGGAACTTTGTTTTTCAACCATATATTTAGATTGCTCTTTAAATCGTCAGTCCTTATTTTTTGAAAATCTATAACCGATTTCCGAAATAACGGATCGTTTCCTAAATCGATAATTCGCCCACCATCAAATTCGTTCAACAATCCGCTACTTTGTTCAACATGAGCCATTATGACAAAATGGTTCCTGTTCAGCTTATCCAATTGGAATAAGGTTCCTCTCAAACTATAATTGGAACGCCCATTTTCATTCTCATAATTGTGTTTTCCTATAAAATTGGCGGTTATAAATTGGTTGATATAATCATTCCCATCAGTCAACCACTGATTTGGGTCAAAAACGACTAATGCGTGTACACCGTTAGCTCTATCATTTACCGACAACTCCACACCGGGAAGTATGTAAATGCCTTCCTTACTGGCTTTTTTAGCAATAGCTTTATATTCGCCTATATCAAACTTATTGTGGTTGGTTATTACGCCAACCACAATATTTTGTTCAACAAGCTTATTTACATACAAATTTACGAAATCATTTTCTTTTCCATTGTATGCAAACTCTTTGTCGGCCTTTGTGTGCAAATGAAAATCCGCACGTAACCAACCGGCGTACGCGCATCCTAAATTGGAGACTAATAGTTAGTAACAATGATGTATTCATCTGATTTCTAGATGAATACATCTTATTACACGGTTATTAAAGTTGGCAACTATGTGAAATTATTAATTTATTGAATCTAAGCACATTAATTCATCGTTATTAATTTTACGACTTCAATTCAGGGCGCATGGATTGCTTCATTGCGTTCGCAAATATAGGATGACGGGGCATGTTATCGTCTTTGCGAGGCACGAAGCAATCCAGTGTACACGTATGGATTGCTTCACGGTGTTAGGATGACAGAGCATGTTATAGTTATCGTCATTATAAGGGTTTCGTTTCTTGCAGGATGACGAAAAACAGCCTTTTTGGACAGCCTCCCGACGACAAAAAGTACATTTCCCACGCCATGGGAAACTTTCCCGACGACAAAAAAATTGTTTCTTCCCTGTTGGATGAGGTTCTATCCCGTTTCTCGCCGGATGACGATGCACAAAATTACCCTGTACACAATCCTCCGTCTAATCCATCTTTAGCGCCTGAACAAGATTCCGGCGGGAAGCCCTCCAGCTTGGGATGGATACGGCCAATGCGGACAGCATGAATACCGACAAACCGGCCAGGGCAAATATCTGCCAGTCCAGATCCGTCCTGTATGCAAAATGCTGTAACCACCGGATCATTACCACGTAAGCTGCCGGAACGGCGATGACGAATGAAATCCCTGTCCAGAGAAAAAAACGGCTGTTCAGCAGACGGAGAATGTCCATCGAAGTGGCTCCGTTTACTTTGCGGATGGCAATCTCGCGGGTCTTGCGCCTGATGATGAAAGCGAGGATAATGATTAATCCCAGATTGGCGACAGTCAGGCTGAGCAAAGCGAAGATATGCACCAGCGCCTGTGCATTCAGTTCATTGTGATAGACGGTGGCGTATACGTCCTGCAGGAACGCGCCGTTGGCAGGACCGTCGGGATTGACCGAAGCCCATACACGGTTAAAGGTGGCCAGCCCTTCGTGTTTCCGTCCGGGTGAAAAGCGTACCAGTATGCAGTGCTGAAAGAATTTTCGCTGGAGGATAATCTGGGGCTTCGTTTCTTCGAATGTGGTGGTATAGTTGAAATCGTCGGCAACACCTGCGATAATCCCCCTGTTTATATAACCGACAGGTCCGCCAAGGCCGTCCAGGAACAGAAGCTGTCCGACGGCATCTTCGGGAGAAGCAAATCCCAGAACTTTCGCGGCTTTGCGGTTGATGATGTATTCTTCGCTTATGGACGCGCCGGGGGTCTTGCCGGCGAAGAAGAAATCCATGAGAAGATCTTTCTCTTCCGAATACGTGCGGGAGGAATGTTTAAACGCTGTTCCGGCAACCGGCTGCATCCGGAAGAACGGGAAGAAATCCTCGCCCACGACCAGCAAGGAAAGCGAACGTTTGTCTTCCGGTGTTTCACCTTCCCGCCAGACGCTTATGCCGTCGCGTATGGCCTCTCCCGGCAGCTGCATGGCGGATGTGACGGATTCTATTTCCGGATACGTAAGGAGTTCGGCTTTCAGCGTCCCGTATCTTTCCTGTACCGTATCGGGCTGTTCCTGCATTCCCAGAATATCCTCCTCCATCCCTCCGACCTGCAGGGTTTGAATCAGGCGCATCTGCCTGCTGATTCCGAAACCGACAATTACGATAAACATCACCATGCTGTACTGTGCAATTAGCATAAAACGGACGTTTGAAAGCGAAAAGCGAACCGGCACCGCGTCCGTATCCGTATTCAGGAACAGGGTGGCGGACATGCCGGCGAGGACGGGCAGGATGGAAACAAGCCAGACCGCCAGCAAGAATACGCCGCACAGAACGACGAGTTCCGCGCCCGTCAGAACAGAAAAACGCAGGTGCAGAAAAGGAGCCAGCGCATGACAGGCGAGTCCGCCCGCTGAAATCGACGCCACTCCCAGCGCCACCGCCAGCAGACTCTCGTCCGTCACAACC
>JAITRG010000225.1 GCA_031288515.1 Tannerellaceae bacterium | reverse complement strand
CAGTTCAACTCCCTTCGGAGTTGTAGCAGGGAGATACACGCTCTACCCCGGCGCAAGCGAAACGCAGCCCGGGGTTATTCATATCAGACGCCTGCGTCGTCACAGTGTCAGCCCGCAATGCACAAAACCATCCCGCGTGCAGTATATATAAACGCATTCATTCCGCCTTTCGCTAATTATTTTGATAGCCCGATGTGAAACGTTGGGGCTATAACGAATTGTATGGATAAAACGAACGTTTTATTTTTCACATCTCCCGGCGCCCAACCGTGATTTGCGGTTTGCTCCCAACAGCCGTCGGCGACCAACCGTGATTTGCGGTTTGTTCCCAACAGCCGCCGGCGCCCAACCGTGATTTGCGGTTTGCTCCCAACAACTGTCGGCGGCCCGCCGTGATTTGCGGTTTGCTGCCAACAGCCGTCGGCGGCCCGCCGTATTTACCATTCCGGCGGCTCCTGATTTTTCAGGTGTTTGACGAAGAAATCATTCATCCGGCGCATTTCGAATTTGCTTCCCAGGCTATGGCCTTTGCCGGGGAGATAGAGCTGTTCAAAGTTCTTGCCGGCTTTTATCAGCGCGTCGACGACTTGCAGCGTGGAGGCCGGGTCTACATTCTCGTCCAGTTCGCCGTTGACGAGCAGGAGTTTTCCTTTCAGCAAAGCGGCGTTGTCTACGTTCGACGAAGCGCTGTATGCCTCGTCAAGCGGATACCCCATCCATTGTTCGTTCCACCATATCTTGTCCATCCGGTTGTCGTGACAGCCACAGAAGGCGACGGCTACTTTATAAAAATCGTTATGGAAAAGCAGAGCCGCCATCGCATTCTGTCCGCCGGCAGACCAGCCGTAAATACCTGTTTTCGAAATATCCATAGAGGGATATTTCTCCGCTGCGGCCTGAATCCACAGTTTGCGGTCGGGGAAGCCGGCGTCTTTCAGGTTTTTCCAACATACGTCATGGAACGCTTTCGAGCGGTTGGATGTGCCCATCCCATCAATGGAAACGACGATAAATCCCAGATCGGCCAGGCGGGAGACTAAGTGATGAGCCGGTTTAAAGTCTTTGTCTACATGCGAATCGTGCGGCCCCGCGTAAATAAATTCGATAACGGGATACCGCTTTGCCGGGTCGAAGCGAGAGGGGCGATGAATATTTCCCCAGATATCCGTCTTCCCGTCCCTTCCTTTTGCATGAAACACTTCCGGCATTTGCCAGCCTTCCGCTTCCAGGTCGCTCACGTCGCAACGCTCTAATTCCGTAATGAGCGAAGCGTCGGACAATCGTTTCAATAAACTGACGGGAGGCAGGTCGGGACGGGAATACACATCTACGAAGTACTGCCGGTCTTTCGAGAAGCTCACCCTGTGGCTGGCATTCTCCGGCGTCAGGTCTCCGAATCCTTTCCCGTCGATGCGGATGCTGCAATAATGCCGGTTGCAGGGGTCTTCTCCCGGGTTGAAACCGGAAGCGTAGAAATAGATAATCCCCTGTTCTTCGTCCACGTGGTCTACCGATCGAACCACCCATTCCCCTTTGGTTATCTGTCGTTTCACCTGTCCCGTTTTTCCGTCGAGCAGATAGATATGCCGCCAGCCGTCACGTTCGGATATCCAAAGCATCTCCCGGCCATCGTTCAAATCGTGGCGGTAGAGATTATTATAATAGATAAAGGTGGCCGCCGTCTCGTCGGCCAGATGATGGATAGCGCCTGTTTCGGCATTTACCTCGGCCACGATATAGCGCTGGTGCCCGCGCTGATTAAATTCGAAGGTAAAGGCGCGGCTATCTGTCCGCCATTCCGTAAGCCTGAGACTGAACTGATGGGCGTAAAGCTCCGTATCCTTCAGCGGTATCTGCTTCAGGAAAGGGATATCAAACAAAGCCGGCAAGCCGACCGGAAGCGCATCGCCCGGCTTGGCATAATCCCGCCATTGCAGGATGGGTTGCCGCCGGTTTTCGGGAGACGATGCGATCAGGGGAATCTGCCGTTCCTTCACATCCTGTATGCGGAGGGTGGCCAGTTTCCGGGAGTCGGGCGACCAGCGGAACCGGGCGCTATAATAGTGATTGTCCGTGCCGTCATAAGACAAAGCGACGCCCTCCTCTTTTACGCCCGCCGGACGAACATATACGTTATTATCTTTTATATAAGCTTCCCATTGATTGTCGGGCGAGAGGACTTTCGCCGTATCCCGGTGGCTACCGGAACGATACTCCCTCGGAGCCGGTTTTTCTTCTTCGCGGGGAGGAATTTGCTGTTTCGTCCCTTTTTCGGCGTCTACTAAATAGTACGTATCGCCTCCCCGTTCATGGTTCACATACCAGAATTCATGCGTTTCGCCCACCCAGTGAGGACGGACAAACGAAGCATACACCCTTTCCGAACGTTTCAATAAGGTATCGATCCGCTCGTAGTCGGCTTCTGTTACTTGCGGATAAAGCTGGTTCCACAAAGAACAGATAAACATACAGCTAATAAAAATGATAATCGGTCGTTTCATATGCAAAATGGATTAGTTATTCTGTGTAAATGTAGCTGTTTTTTTCAACACGATCGCGCAAGTTTGACGCGGTTTTCCCGATTCCTGTAAAATTCAGAGGTTAAAGACAGGAATTTCAGGGTAAAAACGCTATATTTGGCATACTATTTGTTTTTTTCATACATCATGACGTTACAGGAAATAAATCAAGCATATAACCGTATCATCGGTTCGTTGGACAACAGGGAGTTGAAAAATGCGTTCGATTCGTTGCAATCGCTTATCTGCGGAAGCCGGGAATATACGTTTCAGGACAAACTCAACGAGTTGCAGGATACCTATAAGTATATGTTACGCTATCGGATGGATGGTATTAAAGACCCTATGCAGGAACAAATCTATCATACGCTTCATGCCTCTCTGTACGAACTTGCCGACCAGCTGAAGCACAAGTTGTCGGCGCTGGAATCTCCCCTTGTTTTTTACAGCGAGCGGCGCAATATGCAGGCGCTGCCTAAAATGTCTTACAGCGAATTTCATCAGTTGCTTACTACGCATACCGACGTCGGAAATGAAGTGGGATATGAAACGGCACTGGCGTTGTTATTCAATAAAATATGGGTATCCGGCCCGCTCGCTACAGAAGAGGGCGCGGCTATAAAAAAAATAATAGACGATTCGCTTTTGCCTTTCTCGGCAGGCTGCCAGGTTGTATCTGCGCTTTTGCTGGCGCTTCAACTGTCTTTCGATAAAGAAAAAGTCATGTTATTATTTGATGCGGCCGGATTGTCTGCCGAAGGGGAAGTGCGCATAAGGGCCTTCATAGCGCTACTTCTTACATTATATATATATAGAAAACGAACATCCTTATATCCCCGGATAGAAAACAGGCTGGCGGCTATCGCCGAAGAACCGGGGTTTAAAAAGGCAGCGCTAACAATCATACTTCGCTTTATTTTAGCAAGGGATACGGAAAAAATCACCCGGAAGCTCCAGGATGAAATTATCCCGGAGATGATTAAGCTAAATCCTAAAATCATCCGGAAAATGAACCTGACCGATTTCACCCCGGAGCAATTGGGCGACGAAAAGAATCCCGACTGGCAAGACATTTTTGCCGACAGTTCATTGGGTAAGAAAATGGAAGAATTTGGGGAGTTGCAACAAGAGGGGGCGGATATTATGCATTCGACGTTTATCCACCTCAAGAATTTTCCGTTTTTCAGAGAGTTAAGCAATTGGTTTTTACCTTTTATACCGGAATATTCATCATTCGGCAACGGATACAAACAGAATAAAAGCGAGAAAGAGGCATTAGACGCATTAGCCACAGCTACATTCATGTGTAATTCCGACAAATATTCTCTTTATTTCAGTATGATGAAAATGCCGGAAGCAGCCCGGAAAATGATGCTCGAGCAATTCAGCAGCCAGGCTTCGGAAATGATCCGGCAACACAAAGAGGAGCTAATCAGTAAACGGGGAAAACCTGAAACCGTATCAGGGCAATACGTACAGGACTTGTACCGCTTTTTCAAATTACACCAAAAACGACTGGATTTTGAAGATATCTTTCTGTCTCCGCTTGATTTTCATAATCTTCCGATATTACGCCCTTACCTGTCCGACGAGGAAAGCCTTACTACGATAGCGGAATACTACCTGAGGAAAAATTATTTTAAAGACGCCCTCACGATCTATAATCAATTAGCAGCTACCAGGAAAGACAGCGATATCCTCTTTCAGAAGATTGGTTACTGCAAGCAAATGCTGGGCGATATAGACGGCGCTTTGGACGCCTATTTGCATGCAGCCATCCTGAATTCGGAAAGTAAATGGGTGATACGCAGGATTGCGGGATGTTACCGCACATTGAAACAACCCAAAGAGGCGCTGGAGTATTATCGCCGGTATGAAGCGTTAAGCCCTGACAACCTGTCTGTACAAATCAGTATCGGACATTGTCATCTGGAGTTAAAAGAATATAACGAGGCGTTAAAGTATTATTTTAAAGTAGAGTACCTCGATAACAAAAGCCATAAGGCATGGCGCCCGATAGCCTGGTGTTCTTTCCTCACCGAAAAATACAGCCAGGCGCATAATTATTATTTAAAAATCATTGCCAGCGATCCTGCGATGCAAGATTATTTAAACGCCGGCCATACCGAATGGGCTTTACAAAACAGAAAAGGAGCGATAGACCATTATCTACAGGCCATCCGGACAGAGAATGAAGATTTCAATAAGTTCAAAGACCATTTTATGCAAGACGTCCCCGATCTGGTAGCAGCCGGCATCGAAGAGGAAGAAGTCCCCTTAATGCTCGACCAGCTACGCTACGCTTTATCCTCATAACCGTATCCGTAAGCGCCATAGCCATAATACCCGTAG
>JAITRG010000184.1 GCA_031288515.1 Tannerellaceae bacterium | reverse complement strand
GCATTTTTAAAGTCTTTTTTGATAAAGATTCCGATAGCAATCTCATAAAACATGTCTAAAGCAGACGTCCGGTTGATTTTTCTCTCATGTTTGCGTTTATTGCCGGTTTTCTCTTCCAATGATTCCGACCTGACTTTTTCTTCTATCGGGAAAGAGAGAGCCGCGCATAAGGTCATTATCAGGATTTTGGCATGGAAATCCTCTTTGACGGCTTTGGCCGTTTTCCCTGAAAAATCTTCCAAATCCAAATGTTCTTTCAACAGTTTATAGCCTTCCTCGATGCCCCGGCGGCAATGATAAAGTTCCGAAAACAGTTCACGGGGATACTGTGTGGAATCAACCGGCGAGATACAGAGAACCTCCTTCTGCCCATTTCCCAGTTCACTTAAAATCAACCGGCAACGAACCGGCGGTTCATCCCTGAACAGGGAACTTCCCTCTTTCTTTCCCGTAATCTTTTCCGGGAAGGGATAATTCAACAGTCATTTCCTTAAAGCCGCTTTCCACAAAACTTCCTGCCGGTAACCGCCAGTCCGCCTTCATCCGAAAACAGCATTTCACGCCCTTGCTCCTGAACAGATATTTTATCAAAATCCCATCAAGAGGTCGAATGCTTTCTTAACTAAACGACATTGGTTTATAAATACTAAACCAATAAAAATAAGTGTTCCTTCAATGGCTAAATAACTGGTTAATTGATTCCCAATAAATAATGGAGCTACAAGAATAGTAAATATAGGTTCAAGATACAAATAATAGCCTGCTATAGAAATCTCAACTTTTTTATACAGTTTATCCACAATACATAGGCAATAATTGTACAAAAAAATGATAGATATCCTATCGCTAAATACGTAGAGAGCGAAAAGTTCGTAACTTCTAATAATATATTGGATTGATAAGTTACCGCTAGTAATGGTAATAAAAAAACAAAGCCTATAACAGTCATTAAAGCAGTTAAATCAAAGGGGCTGTACTTTTTTGTCATTTTTTTTGACAAAGATGAATAACTTGCCCACATTGCAGAATTTGCAAATAAGCATAAAAAGGTTAATAAATAATTCATATTACTTTTAAATGCGAAATCACCTAAAGATAAGGCGCTGACAGGATAGGGGTATTTGCGCTTTTTTCTCTCTTACTATTGCATAAACAGAATAATTGGATAGTGTATGAAGAAATTTATTGTAATGGCGTTGATGATGATTCCTTTCGGCAGCTTTGCCCAGGTGACGGAGTTTTACAGGAATGAAGTTCAACTGACAAGCGGGTTAAATACGCAATCGGCTGTTGAAATGGAAATTGCTTATTCCTTTTTACTTAATCCCTACGCAGGGGTTACGCTGGGGATAAATGCGATGGACCAGTCTTCCAGACGGATGTTTTGTAGCAGTAGCAGCGACGACAGGAATTTATTACAGACTATTTTCTGCGGGAGTTGTGATGGATATGATCTTTGGTTGTATCGGGAAGAATACAAAAGGGAATACGCCCGTGCGTTGCTGGTAAGGCCGGCGGTACGTTTACGGCTTCCCCTGTTTAAAGAATCGGGAGAGGATATGTTCGTGTTCAATATGGAAAGCGGTTTGTTTCTCAGCCTTATCCCGAATGAAAGGTTAACCATAAAGAACAAAGGTGGGCGATGGCTGTATTACCATCTGAAAGGATATTTGTCAATAGACCTGGATCAATTCCTGTTTTCGGCCGGTTATTCTTTTTCCGATTTTGATATTTTTGACAGCAGGCGTACTATTTTTCTCGATAAAACCATTACGCAAGGGACGATAAGGAACAGGAAGAAAACGTCTACCGTATTTCTTACTTTAACCTGTCGTTTTTGATTCTCCGCCATGAAATCCGCATGCGTTAATTTTATTTTTCATATCGTTCGGATCGCGCCCGCATCCTGTGCGTATACGCCATTCATGCGGGTAAAGGTTATTAGACCGGTTGCCCATATGCTTTATAAATCCCAGCGGATAGCCTTTGTATGCCGCCAATACATAGCCTTTGGGGAGAGCGTCCGGCAGCGTGACAGCTTCTTTTCGGAGATACCGGATGGCGTCGTCCCAGGTTAAATCGACAACAGGGAAAGCGGACCGGTTGAAAGCCGTACTCATGGCCAGCGAGTGGCAGGGAACGACGTCTTTGCCTTTTACTTCGCCGAGGCTGACGCCGGCAGAAACAATTTGCAGTTGGGCGGCTATTGTTTGCAGGTCGCCGGCCACGGATTGAGGGAAAGCGGCGATTGTATGTTCCCTCATTTCTATTTGATACGCTTCCGGTTGCAGGATCCAGTTGCCGGGGCCGGCAGGGATGGCGCTCTTTGGTTTGCCTTTTTCTTTCTTCTGTTTTTTCCGGTATGGAGGCGCCCCGCCTTCTTTTTTTCTTACTGCGGCGAGAAAAAAACCCTCCCCTTTCGTTTTATGCGGGAAAAAGCGGTAGACCGGATAGCTGTATTTAAGCGGACCGGAAATGTTCCATGTTTCTTTTACGGGGATGGGCAACGCCTCGGCGCCTAATTCGGCGAGTATATAATGCAGGTTTTCTTCGTTTTCTTCCAGATTATAGGTACAGGTACTGTATATCAGAATGCCGCCGGGCTTTAAGGCGTCCCAGCTATCGTGCAGGATACGCCTCTGGCGTGAAGCGCAAAGCGCCACATTGCCGGCGCTCCATTCGTTCATGCTTTCCGGGTTTTTCCGAAACATCCCTTCGCCCGAGCAGGGCGCATCGGCTACTATCATGTCAAAGAAGTGTGTCAGTCCGCCTATTTCCTTCGGGTCGTTATGGGTAACAATGACATGGGGACTCCCCCACTTCATCGTATTTTCGGCCAGAATATAACTCCGGCTTCTGATTACTTCATTGCTTACCAAAAGGCTCCCGCCGGGAAGGGCCGTTAGCAGATGCGTAGACTTGCCTCCCGGAGCGGCGCATAAATCCAGGCATTTCAACGGCCCTCCGGCATACGTTCGAATGGCCTGTTCAAGAAACATCGACGAGGCTTCCTGCACGTAATAGGCGCCGGCATGAAATAAGGGGTCGAAAGTAAATGCCGGGCGTTCCGGTAAATAATACCCTGTATCGCACCACCCGACACGGTCTGCCGGAAGGCGGTTCAGGTTTTTCAATCCTTTGGCCGGATTGAGACGTATGCTAACCGTCGGATGGGCCTGGAGAGCAGCCTCCAATAAGGGGTACTCATCGCCCAGCAAGGCCCGGGTTTCGGAAATAAAGTCTGCAGGAAGAATCATAATGCTGTGTTTAATTCGGGCAAAAGTACTACTTTTGTAAAAAAGAAATCATATGCAAGCATCTCTTTTCCTTATTCCCGTACCATTGGGCGATACCGAAATCCGGAAAGCGCTTCCTGATTACAACCGGGATATTATTCTGCAAATCAAACACTTCATCGTAGAGAATGTGCGTACGGCCAGGCGTTTCCTGAAAAAAACGGAGCCGTCTGTCCACATAGATGAGTTGACCTTTTACGAACTGAACAAACATACTTCGCCGGAAGAGGTAGCCGGGTATTTGTCTCCCCTGTCGAGAGGAGAATCTGTGGGCGTCCTTTCCGAAGCGGGTTGCCCGGCTATTGCCGACCCCGGCGCCGACGTCGTGGCAATGGCTCAAAGAAAGCAATATCCGGTGGTTCCGCTGATAGGGCCTTCTTCCATCATCCTGTCGTTGATGGCGTCTGGTTTTAACGGGCAGAGTTTTGCTTTTCATGGCTATCTCCCCATAGACGCCGGCGAACGGGCGATCGCCTTAAAACGATTGGAAAACCGGATTTATACGGAAAACCAAACGCAATTATTTATCGAAACGCCGTACCGGAATAATAAATTAGCCGGCGAACTACTCCATACCTGCCGCCCTGCAACAAAGCTCTGTATCGCATCGGATATTACCTGCGACGGCGAATTTATCCAAACGCGGACCATCAAAGAATGGAACGGCCAAGCGCCCGACCTGAATAAGAAACCCACCATTTTCCTCCTTTATAAATGACGGCATGGCAACCTATCAGGCGCACGAAACAGTAATTATCGATACCGGAAGTATAATCGGAGATGATACGCGCATCTGGCACTTCTCGCATATTATGAGTGGTTGCCGGATAGGCAAGGCCTGTAATATCGGGCAAAATGTAGTGGTTTCTCCCCAGGTTGTTTTAGGTAATAATGTAAAAGTACAGAATAACGTTTCGATATACAGCGGCGTAGTTTGCGAAGACGACGTGTTTCTTGGGCCAGGCTGCGTTTTTACAAACATAACCCATCCCAGAAGCGCTATCCCCAGAAAACATTTATACGAAAAGACATTCGTGAAAAAAGGGGCGACCATCGGCGCCAACGCCACCATCCTTTGCGGACATACCATCGGAGAATATGCATTGATAGGCGCCGGGGCTGTCGTAACCAAAGACGTACGCCCCTATGCTTTAGTAGTGGGAAATCCGGCAAAGCAAACAGGCTGGGTAAGCGAGTACGGGCGCCGGTTGCATTTTAATGAAGAAGGAATAGCCGTTTGCCCGGAAAGCCATATCCGGTACCAGTTGGCGAATGAAGAAGTCAGGAAAATCGATAATCAATAGTTTTCCAGCATTAACTGCTTCCTCAATTTAGAAGGGCTTTGTCCAAACTGCTTTTTACAATAGGTTGTAAAATGCGCCGGCGAACTGAAACCATATTCTTTTATGATCTCCCCGAAAGACGTCCTCCCATTGGCCAACCTTGTCCTGATATGGCGGGATTTTTGCTTCAACATCCAGCTATAGGGCGAATCTTCGAAATATTCATTGAACTTACGGTTGAACGAACGCACGGATATCTTACACATATTGGCTAACTCTTCAACCGTCTTCACATCCTGATAATGCTGAAGCACAAAGGCCTTGAAGTCTATATTTCTGTTTAACATAGGCGACAGAAAACGCGCCATTTCTTCTTTTGTATAAAAGGCCCTGAAAATAAGGAATACTTCTTTTTGCTTAATCGCATGCAAATGTCTGCACTGAATTTTATATTCCAGATAGAACAGCACGCTATCTATCACCGATTGAAGAGGCGGGCGGATTTCTATTTTATTAAAGACAGGGGGCTTTTTCTCGTAGGTCTGCAACGCTTCCAAAGCCAACTGGTCGCATAATGTAAATTGGTTGTCAAAACTTAACGCTACATATTTCACATCCGTAATCGCCTCAGTCGAAACATCCGAATCCTGCGCTATAAAAACCATTTCGCCACCTTTACAAAGATGGTTTCGAAATTCATTACAAGACATCATGGCTTCTCCTTCAAGAAAAAAAATGAAATAATTGAAATACTTATCTTTCGGACACCAAATTTCACCCTGTTTCATCTCTTTACAGTTAAATCCGATATGGAAATCCGAGACATAATTCTTACATGTCAGATGTTCTTGCGCATACAAAAGCTTCATAGTGACAAATATTAAATTTAACAAAATAGTCGTTAGTGTAAAAAATCATGCGGTAAAGATAGAGGAAAGTTTTCAATTTTCTAAACAATTTGACCGTTTTTCGATATAAACTGCATTTATTCATTTTTCCCTGACGCGAAAACAGATTGTAAACGAATAATAAACAGACCCTTAAAAAACAAACGGATACATCGATTCTTATTATTTATTTCCACTTTGTGTAAGTCTTTCGCCAACCGAACGGCAATAAATAAAAATTATCAAAAAAACAGTTGGTATCTTAAAGAGTATTTATAATGGAAATTTATTACTTGGTATTTCATTACGATTCGTTATTTTTGCATTGGATATATAACGTTATATATAAAATGAAAACATTAGAAAGATTAGTTGCGGAGAAATTATTAAAGATCAAAGCGGTAAAATTACAACCTACCAATCCGTTCACCTGGGCCTCCGGATGGAAGTCTCCTATCTACTGCGACAACAGAAAGACGCTCTCTTATCCGGCTATCCGTAGCTTTATTAAAGTAGAACTGGCTCGCGTGATCAGTGAAAAATATGAAAGCGCCGAAGCCATTGCCGGAGTAGCTACCGGAGCAATCGCCCAAGGCGCTTTAGTGGCCGACCTCTTAGGTCTGCCTTTTGTATACATTCGCGCAACTCCTAAAGATCATGGCTTGGAAAACCTGATTGAAGGCGAACTGAAACCAGGCTCGAAAGTAGTGATACTGGAAGACCTTGTTTCTACCGGCGGAAGTAGCCTGAAAGCGGTAGAGGCAATCCGTAATTTCGGTTGCGAGGTAATTGGGATGGTCGCTATTTTCACACATGGATTCCCTGTTGCAGCAAAGCAATTCAAGCAGGCTCAGGTGGAATTAACCACGTTAAGCAATTATGACGCCGTGATAGAAGAAGCCGTACGCACAAATTATGTAGACCAGGCGGAAATTGCGACATTACAGGAATGGCGTAAAGACCCGGCAAACTGGAATCCTGTTACTAAATAATAAACGAATGACCGAATTTGTTAGCGGCGTTAAAGCCATTCCTTTTAATGACGACCGTATCTTCGATATGCTGTCCGACCTGTCAAACCTGGATAAGGCGAAAGACCGTATCCCTGAGGAAAAACTCAAAGATTTTACATTCGACAGCGACTCTTGCAGTTTTATTGTAGAACCCGCAGGTAAGATAACATTTCAAATCGTTGATCGCGAGCCCAACAAAACAATAAAACTCGCCACCATTAATTCTCCTGTTCCATTACATATGTGGATACAGCTCAAACAAGTAGCGGAAAACGATACACGACTGAAACTAACGCTTCGCGCCGATCTTAATCCGTTTATCAAACCCATAGCGTCAAAACCATTACAGGATGCTTTAGATAAAATAGCAGCCGTGCTCGCTGCAATACCTTATTAAAAGTTATGTCTCAAAAACTTTGGGAAAAGAATACGCAGGTAGACCAGGGTGTAGATACCTTTACCGTAGGCAAAGACCGGGAAATGGATCTTTACCTGGCTAAATATGATGTGCTCGGCTCGATAGCGCATATAACCATGCTGGAAAGTATCGGGCTTTTATCCCCCCGGGAGTTAAGCGCATTACGCTCCGAACTGAAAGCAATCTACCGCATCGCCGATAAAGGAGGTTTCGTAATCGAAGAGGGCGTCGAAGATGTACATTCGCAAGTGGAATTAATGCTCACCCGGAAATTAGGAGATGTTGGGAAAAAGATTCATAGCGGACGCTCCCGGAACGACCAGGTATTATTAGACCTCAAACTTTTCACCCGGGCGAAAATACAGGAAACCGTTCAATTAACGGCTCAATTATTTATCGTTCTGCAAAGGCAAAGCGAACGTTATAAAGACGTTTTATTGCCCGGTTATACGCATCTCCAAATCGCAATGCCCTCCTCTTTTGGCCTGTGGTTCGGCGCATATGCCGAAAGCCTGGTCGACGACTTGGCCTTCATGCAGGCCGCCTATAAAACAGGCAACCGCAACCCATTAGGTTCGGCTGCCGGTTATGGTTCTTCGTTCCCGCTCAACCGCCGGATGACAACCGACTTATTAGGCTTCGATTCGATGAACTACAATGTGGTGTACGCTCAAATGGGGCGTGGGAAAATGGAGCGCACCGTAGCCTTTGCCATGGCCGGTATTGCCGCAACATTATCCAAACTGGCTTACGACGCCTGCTTATTCAACAGCCAGAACTTTGGCTTTATCAAACTGCCCGACCAATTCACCACCGGTTCAAGCATCATGCCTCATAAAAAGAACCCCGACGTATTTGAACTCACCCGGGCTAAATGCAACAAAATACAAGGTTTGCCTCAACAAATCACGCTTATAAGCAACAACCTTCCTTCGGGTTATTTCCGCGACCTTCAAATCATAAAAGAAGTATTCCTGCCGTCGTTCGACGAATTGAACGATTGCCTGCGCATGACGACTTATATGATGAACGAAATGATTGTAAACGAACGTATCATAGAGGATGACGCCTATTCTCTTCTGTTCAGCGTTGAAGAAGTAAACCGTTTGACAGCATCGGGAATGCCCTTTCGCGACGCCTATAAAAAAGTGGGGCTTGCCATTGAAGCCGGTAATTTCGTTCCCGATAAAACGATCCGCCACATACACGAAGGCAGCATCGGGAATTTATGCAACGACCGGATTGCTGTTCTGATGCAAACTATTTTAGACGGCTTCCCGTTTGATAAAGTAAACGAAGCAGAGAATAAACTTATCAATGAATGAAATATACACGTATCCTCGCTTGCCTGTTATTCATTACAATTAGTTCATGCGACAAAAAGTATGTATCGAACATTCCCAATTTCCCCGTATATCTGGAATTAGACCTTCGTTTTGAAGACAGAGATTTACTGAGCGTTCAGGCGTATAAGGTTTTTACCTCCAAAAATATCAATCAGGCCATTGAAAAAACAGGCTATGGAGGCGTATTGGTATATCACGGATTAAGTACGGCCGCAACCTCCTATTACGCTTTTGATATTTCCTGCCCCCACGAAGCAAACAGGTCGGTTGTCGTAGAAGTAGACGATGCCGGCATCTATGCTGTCTGCCCCAAATGCGGGAGTAAATATGAGTTATTAAATGGCATAGGCAACCCGGTAAGCGGCCCAAGCCAACAGGAAGGATATTACCTGAAATCCTATACTGTAACGGCAAACGGCGATAAAATCATTATACGCAATTAATTTCCGCCTCAATTATTTGCATAACCAAAAAAGTTCTCTACCTTTGTAATCGCAATGCGAAAATAGCTCAGTTGGTAGAGCATAACCTTGCCAAGGTTAGGGTCGCGGGTTCGAGTCCCGTTTTTCGCTCCACTCCCAAAAGACACTTTAGAGAAAACAAAGGACAATACCTTTCAAACCAGTAGTTTGGAAGGTGTTTTTTTTATATTTAAACCTCACCTGAAAGACAAAAAAAGGCCATACCAAGACAACGAATCGGTACTAAACCGGTACCTGTTCCGAAAAGCGAAGAACCGGTACCGATTTCCCTCATAAGCCCCTCGCCTGTACTACATTGTCCATCTTTCCGTAATGCTTTTCAGAATTAATCAATTTACCTTCAGAACTCCAATACCATCGTCGCTCCTGTGCCGATCTCTGCATGGGAATCTATTATACTGCGTGCCCTGCGAGTTTGAAGTATCGTCGATATATTGTCTTCTTCTTTGACGGATTCTACAGGTGTTAATAATGTGGCGGTTACTTTCCGATATACTCTCACATAATCAACTTCATACCGCAACGGGAAAGGCTCGTCGCCGGGCGTGCCGCCGTGGCGTATCAGCCAAATAGCCTTTGATTTTGATTATTTTGCATCACTCAATACTTGAACGGCGTTGTCCCGACATAAATCCTGAAATCCTTAACCATGCCGGGTTTGTTCGATTCCTGCCGCGGAAGATATTCAAAGCCTGTAATCGCCTTTGTTTCGCCCAAATCTATAACGATTTGATGCGGGAATTTATCCCTGTTGATGGAACAGGAAGTATGCCAGATGGTCGATTCCTGCAAGTCGAACACATTGGAAGCGATGTTGTTGGCGGCATCGGCTTCTTCGCTGTCGGCGTAAACGATTTTCCAGTGTCGGCGGGAGAGGGGTTTTCCGTCGATGCCCAAGATTTCCAGTTCGGCGATAGATGCAAAATCGTCGCCACCATGCGAGTTTAAGGCTTCGAGACAGAAATAACGGGTTTCGTATGTTTTGCCGAACGGGATTTTTTGCCAGCCATTGCCCGCTTTGAAGCGTCCCGAATAAATAGGCGTTTCGCCCGATAAATCCAGCGTTTCGCCCTGTTTGCGGAACTTATAGGCGCCGTTTCCGCGCAAAACGTCCAGCACCGGTTGCCGCAATCCGCTGACGGCGGGGTTTCCCGTTCCCGCCATATCAAGGACAATGATTTCGTTCCCGCCTTTCCGCAGCCAGCAGCCGGGCAGATACAGCGTTTGCTGAGGCCCGATTTCCCAGAATCGACCGATATTATGGCCATTGACGTAAACCATGCCTTTCGTCCAGTTGCTCATGTCTAAAAATGTATCTCCGGTTTTATCCAGATGGAAAACGGCGCGGTAGTATGCGGGTTCAGCGACTGTTCCCGTGATTTTGCGGTAGTTCCTGTTTTCGGCAAAAGCGTAATTAACGGGGAAACTGTACACTTTCCAGTCTTTCAACTCCGTCGTATCGTTTTCGCTGATAATTTCCACTTTTTCGGTAATCCCCTTATAATCCAGTACGCCGGCGCCAAAGTTGCGCCGTCCCATCGCTTCGACCAGAATGTCAAGCGTCGCGTCTTCGTTCACCGGTGGGAGCGGCAGGGAACTTTCGCCTTTCAGACGGTTCAGTATTCCAATCCTTTCGCCATTCATAAAGACCTGCACCCAGTCGTACGCTTCGGTTATTTTGAGGAGTTGCCGTCTGTCGGATTTCTTCAATACAGTGCGGTAAAGAATACTTCCCCATCCCTGATTGAAAAATTCCATGGATTGAATGTTTTCACATGTTGCCGGTTCGGGAAGATTGTCGAACAGCGGAGCGATTTCATTGAAAGCAATTGCCGGAATGCGTATCGTCGGGATGGAATCGGGAACATCCGGCAGGGCTTCGGGAAGATAGCGCTGCAGCAGTTCGCGCACCTTGAAATACTTCGGCGTGGCGCGCCCCGATTCGCTGACGGGAGCGTCGTAATCGTAGGACGTGCAGTCGGGAACGTAGCCGGGGAAGTTGGCTCCCGCCCAGTGTCCGAAACTTGTCCCGCCATGCGTCATGTAGAGGCTGAACGAAATGTTTTTGTCCAGCATCTGTTTCATTCCGGCGACTAATTCGTCGGCGCTGCGGGTTTCATGCCTGGCACCCCAGTGGTCGAACCAGCCCGACCAGTATTCGCTGCACATCAATGGCGTTTCGGGACGAAGTTCTTTCAGGCGTTTGAACTGTTCGTCAATATTGGCGCCGATGCCAAAATTGATTGTCCAAAGCAAGTCGTCGAGCGCATTGTTCTCGAAATTGGAACTCCAGTCGCACTGAAACAAGGGCGTTTTGTCGAATCCGGAGGCTTTCACGATGTCGCGGACTTCGGCAACGTAGGGTTTATCAATACCGTAAGCGCCGTATTCGTTTTCGACCTGTACCATCAGGATATTTCCGCCATTCGCCAGTTGCAACCCGCCGAGCTGTTTGCCGACTTCCGCCATAAACAGGCGCACACGTTCCATGAAATATGGGGCTTGCGTGCGCAGGGCGATGTCCTTTTTCTTCAACAGCCACCAGGGTAATCCGCCCATTTCCCATTCGGCGCAAACGTAGGGGCCGGGACGCAGGATAAGATACATGCCGTGCTTTTGCGCCAGCCGGCAGAAGGCGGCGACGTCGTTGTTGCCCGTAAAGTCGAACTGCCCTTCTTCCGGCTCGTGGATATTCCAGAACACGTACAGGCAAATGGCGTTCATGCCCAATGCCTTGCACATCCTGATACGGTGTTCCCAATATTCCTGCGGGATGCGGGGATAGTGCATCTCGGCAGCTTTGACGACAAAGGGTTTTCCGTTCAGCACAAATGTTTTGTCGCCGACTTCGAATGTTTCTTTTTTTGAACAGCTTTGAAAAAGCAATAACATTACCGGGAACAAACAAAACAAAACGGGCTTATATTTTTTTTTGTATTCATAAATATAGTTGTTTTAATAGTTTATAAATTATTATTGACCAATATATACGCGACCGGCGCCCAATCCTGGTCATTGGAATAAGGGTCGTAGAATTGCGCTTTTATCCCA
>JAITRG010000152.1 GCA_031288515.1 Tannerellaceae bacterium | reverse complement strand
CTGCTACCATATATTCGCTCTGCTCGGTAATATTCAAAACTATCTCATCGTCTGTTACTGCACCGAATGTAGCTTTATTTGTATATGACTTCACAGGATCCCAACTTAAAGGATCTTCCCCAACTTTGCCGTAAGTAACATAAAAGTTGTCTGTAAACACAAGTCCCATCATTTCCCATCCGGCAGTATAGCCATAGTCGAAACGATATGTCCCCGGTTCAAGCGTAATACATCTCGAAAGTAATGGAACACGTACTCTTTCGGGCCACAAACAGCCCTGATACGTATTAGGCATCCATCCGTTTACTTCGGTAGAACTCCATTCCTTACGGTTGTCAGGATTCATAAAATCGCTTACAAACGGAAGATCTGCCACAGTTAAAGGCTCGTAGTGAATAACCGTTGCGACGAAAGTATCATTTTCATCATTTTTATCATTCACGGCTGTTCCCACAATCTTAATTGTATATTCACCAAGTGCGGAAAAATCATACTTCTGCGAAAAATATTCCGTTGCCTCCTCGTTGATACCGAGTGGATGTCCGTTCCATAAGGAAAATTCTATAAGTTCTTCAACAATCGTATCATCATTTATTTGATAACTTAGCGTCATTTCCGAAATAGGCTCCGTACCTGTATTTTTAATTCTAACGCGGATTGTGGACTCGTCTGCCATATCGCAAGCAGAGGCGGGAGATACAACTTTTACAATTTCCAAATCGGGAATACCAACAAAGTTGCCTGTATCTACAATAATATTATCTACAATCATGCCAACGCCGCCGGTTGTTTCTCCCTCTTCTCCCCATTCGTCGGGATCAGGATCAACGCCTGGTTGAGAATAGTATTGGAAAGCAACATAATGGATACCCGCTTCATCTATGGTAAAATTAATAGGGCGAAAATCCCATAAATATCCATGCAAAAACGGAAAATCCTCAATGGTATCCATTTCTGATGGGTTCGGTGTTTTTCCACATAAAATACGCAGGGATTCTTCACCAAACACTTTAAACTGGAATCGAATATTGTAATTGCCTGCATTTACAAAATTCAACGGGTCGCTTACAAGAAAACTGTTAGCCGGCTGGTCGGTCATGGGTTTATAAACCTGTACGCTGCCGATATTGCCATCTGCATCAAAATTATCGTAGTCATATCCCCAGGTAGCGTTCTCGCTTCCTTCATATACTGTCCAGTATAAAAATTCGGCAGGATTGTCAAATTCGTTGATAAACGGCAGTTCTATTGGAGCAGTATGCTTGGTTGCTGCTGTAATTGCGTCATTTCTCGAATCCAAATCGTTATCATACGTTACCCATGCTTTAATACTGTAAATGCCCGCTGCGGAAAAATCGGCTTTAGTATTGAACGTATATTCCTGTTCGCCTCCGACTGAAATTGTTCCGCTGTAAGATTCCGTAACAATGTCGCCGTTATTAATTTGATATGACAGATTAACAGAAGAAATATCTTCTATGCTGTAATTGGCAACACGGACTGTAATTGACTCGCTATTGGTAAGGCTGGACGACGGTTCGGGAACAGTTAAACCAACAAGCGCAGCATCGTATTCGGGATTATAACTAATGCCAACACGTGTATATTGATATACTTCGTCATAATAAGCCTCTACGGTAAAAACGTATTCGAATCCGTTTTTTAAGTAAAAATTATCTGCCACTGCCTGATCAAACGTCCCCGCCCAAAGTTCAGTTACAGCCTGATTCCAGTCTGTGTTAATATTAAGAATAATGAAGTTATAATATCCCTGCGGAACAGTTATGCTTTCCGATTCATTGAGAACGACACTTGTCTGGGTCAGGTCTTCTTCCGGAGTTGCGTCTTCGGGTATATGATATTCACAAACATCAAAAAACTGACCATAATACCATATATCCATCCAATTAAATTCACAATCCGGGTCTAGAAACATTTGAAATCCGGCGCCGTCCCCGTAAGGATCGCCTACAACATTAAGAGTGATTGTAGCGGCATCAGGCGTGGTAGATTTCCTGATGCTTACTTTTGAGATTGTAGCGTTTTTATTTCCTTTAATGGATTCTAACCGCTGCTCATAGATTTTACGTGCAGATTCTAAATCCGCTACTAATTTAGGTTGTTTTGTTGCATTAAAAAAGGGGACTTGTTTTTGCAAAGAACGTGCTTTTTGCTCGATTTTATGATTAACAGCGCCTTTTTTTTGCACAGTGATGTCATTTCTAATTGTTTGAAATGACGGCATTTTTTGTGCGTTTACGTTTACAGCTAAACACAAGCAGTAAATGAACACAATAGATAATGAATTTCTCATAATAGATATTATTAGATTATAATCACAAATATACGCTAAAATTTTCTATTCTTGAAAATCGCGCTGCTATTTCAAAAATTATTTGTATCTTTGCCAAATAATAAAATTAATAACAGTGGGCATTGCCCTGTTAAAGATAACAACACCCGTTGTGCAACCCATAAGAACTGCCGGCGGGTTATTTCTTTTTATATATAATGGCAACGAATAAGGATTCGAGAACGATTGAAGAACAAATTACTCTGCTTAAATCAAGGGGAATGATGATAAAAGACGAACAAGCAGCGGCTTTCTATTTAGGGCATATC
>JAITRG010000023.1 GCA_031288515.1 Tannerellaceae bacterium | reverse complement strand
GGAATAAATCGTTGTATTTAGGCTGTTGGACGGGGGGATTGTAAACAAATGAATGCGGGAGGTTTTTTCAGCGATGCCCGGCGCCGTATCCTGCGAGGGGGAAACGCATGGCGTAACTTTATTCCGCCGGTTTGGGCGTCCGGCGTTTATACTCAAACAAAATTGGGTTGCAACAGGCAGCAGAATCATGTCGAAGGCTTGCGGCGTTTATACTCAAACAAAATTGGCTTGCAGCAGGCAGCAGAATCATGTCGAAGGCGTGCGGCCTGTATTTTTCGCAAACCATTTCCTTTTGCGTTTGAGTCATTACCTGCCGCTATAGTTCGAGCCGCTGGAATCAACTGTATTCCTGAAAAAATTCCTATCTTTGCAAGCCTAATAAAATGTAGCATATGAACAATATCCGTAATTTTTGTATTATCGCCCATATAGATCATGGTAAAAGTACCCTGGCCGACCGTTTGCTTGAATATACCAAAACAATAGAAATAAATCATGCGCAGGTGCTTGACGATATGGATTTGGAGCGCGAACGCGGTATAACGATCAAAAGCCATGCGATTCAGATGGAATATACGCTTAATGATGAAAAGTATATTCTGAATCTGATCGATACGCCGGGGCATGTGGACTTTTCGTATGAGGTGTCGCGTTCTATTGCCGCCTGCGAGGGGGCTTTGCTGATTGTAGACGCCGCTCAGGGTATTCAGGCGCAAACCATATCGAACCTCTACATGGCTATTGAGAACGACCTGGAAATCGTTCCCGTAATCAATAAGATAGACCTTCCGAGCGCTATGCCCGACGAGGTGGAAGACCAGATCGCAGAGCTGCTGGGCTGTAAGCGCGAGAGTATTCTGCGCGCCAGCGGGAAGACGGGCGAGGGCGTATATGATATATTAAACGCTGTCATAGAAAGAGTGCCGGCTCCCGGGGGAGACCCGGATGCGCCGCTTCAGTGCCTGATATTCGACTCTGTGTTTAATTCGTTCCGCGGTATTATCGCTTACTTTAAAGTGGCAAACGGGGTTGTCCGTAAGGGCGACCATGTGAAGTTTATCGCCACGGGGAAGGAATACGACGCTGACGAGGTAGGCGTGTTGAAGCTCGAAATGTCGCCCCGCAACGAAATCCGCACGGGGGATGTGGGATACATCATATCGGGCATTAAAACATCCAGGGAGGTGAGGGTAGGGGATACGATTACTCATGTAAAGAATGCGGCGAAGGAAGCCATTTCGGGATTTGAAGAAGTGAAACCGATGGTGTTCGCCGGCGTTTATCCGATAGAGAGCGAAGACTTTGAGAACCTGCGTTCTTCCCTCGAAAAATTGCAGTTGAACGACGCCTCTTTAACCTTCCAGCCTGAAAGTTCGGTAGCATTAGGCTTTGGCTTCCGTTGCGGCTTCCTGGGCTTGCTTCATATGGAAATCGTGCAGGAACGTCTGGACAGGGAGTTTGATATGAATGTTATTACAACTGTCCCGAACGTATCTTATAAGGTATATGACAGGAAGGGCAACTGCATGGAAGTGCATAACCCGGGCGGTTTGCCCGACCCGGCATTGATAGAGCATATCGACGAACCTTATATCCGGGCGTCGGTCATTACCAATACGGCTTATATCGGGCCTGTCATGACTTTGTGTCTGGGCAAGCGCGGCATACTGCTCAAACAGGAATATGTTTCGGGCGACCGCGTAGAGATTTACTACGATATGCCTTTGGGAGAAATCGTAATCGACTTTTACGATAAACTGAAAAGTATCTCCAAAGGATATGCTTCGTTCGATTACCATCTCCAGGATTTTCGGCCCAGTAAACTGGTAAAGCTGGATATCCTCTTGAATGGCGAGCCGGTAGACGCCCTCTCTACCCTGACGCATGTGGACAACAGCGTAAATTTCGGACGGCGGATGTGCGAGAAACTGAAAGAACTGATCCCCCGTCAGCAGTTTGACATTGCCATACAGGCGGCGATCGGATCGAAAATCATAGCTCGCGAAACAGTAAAAGCCGTACGTAAGGATGTGACGGCCAAATGTTACGGAGGAGATATTTCGCGTAAGCGTAAACTGTTGGAGAAACAGAAAGAAGGGAAGAAACGCATGAAACAGATCGGTACGGTAGAAGTCCCCCAGAAAGCATTCCTTGCGGTATTGAAATTAGACTGAGAAAAATGATTGAGGTTGTTTGTTTCAGATTAAAGGTATCCTCCCTCCTTTAACCTGAAACAGATAAACCTGCCCCGTTTAGATAATACCCTGTGCCATCATGGCTTTGGCTACTTTCATAAATCCGGCAATATTGGCGCCTTTTACATAGTTGATATAATCGCCTTCTTTGCCATGTGTTACGCATTGGCGGTGGATGTCGCTCATAATCTGGCGCAGTTTGGCGTCTACTTCTTCTGCCGTCCATGAGATGTGCATGGCGTTCTGTGTCATTTCCAAACCGGAGGTGGCAACGCCGCCTGCATTAACGGCTTTTCCGGGGGCGAAGAGTATTTTATGTTCGAGGAATAAATCGACGGCTTCGGCGGTACAGCCCATGTTGGAGGTTTCAGCTACGCAGATTGATTTATTGGCAATGATTTGCCGGGCGTCGTTTTCGTCCAGTTCGTTCTGGATAGCGCATGGGATTACGATGTCTGCTTTCAGCTCCCAGGGACGTTTGTCCGGGTAAAACCGGGCATTTGGAAATTCTTCCGCATAAGGTTCTACAATATCGTTGCCCGAATTACGGAGTTCAAGCAGATAGTCGATTTTCTTTCCCGCTATTCCTTCGGAATCATATACGTAACCGTCCGGTCCGGATATGGTGATTACTTTAGCTCCTGATTCCGTCGCTTTTACGGCAGCGCCCCAGGCAACGTTTCCAAAGCCGGAAAGGGCTACCGTTTTGCCTTTGATGTCCATGCCCTGTGTTTCCAGCATTTGGCGTACAAAATAAAGCGAACCGAATCCGGTTGCTTCCGGGCGCAGGATAGAGCCGCCATATTCCATTCCCTTCCCGGTGAATGTGCCGGTATTTTCGCGAGCCAGTTTCCTGTACATCCCATACATATAGCCCACTTCGCGGCCTCCTACGCCGATATCGCCCGCCGGGACATCCGTGTCGGGGCCGATATTGCGCCACAATTCCATAATGAAGGCCTGGCAAAAGCGCATGATTTCGGCGTCGCTCTTTCCGCGGGGAGCGAAATCGGAGCCTCCTTTTCCTCCTCCCATCGGAAGGGTGGTCAGGGCGTTTTTAAAGGTTTGTTCGAAGCCTAAAAACTTCAGGATAGATAAATTGACGGAGGGGTGGAAACGGATACCTCCTTTATACGGCCCGATAGCGCTGTTAAACTGTACGCGATAACCCAGATTTACCTGAACCTCCCCTTTGTCGTCTACCCAGGGTACGCGGAAGGTAATGATACGTTCGGGTTCAACCAGACGTTCTATAATTTTTGCTTTTTCAAACTCCGGATGTTCATTATAAACATCTTCGATAGATAAGAGTACCTCTTTTACCGCTTGTAAATATTCCTTTTCTCCAGGATGCCTGGCTTCTAATGAGGATAAAATTAAATCTGTCTTCATAGCGTTTAATTTAAATTTTAAGTGACAATATGTTCACAAAAGTATGTATTTTTGTGGAACAGCAAAGTTTTTTGCTTACTTTTGGTCACTTTTAATTGTTAAATCTTATGAGTGGCGTTCCCGATTTTAAGAATTTGGTATTTAAAGATACATCTTTTGCCAACCTGATGAATAAGCGTATATATAATGTATTGCTTATTGCTACAAAGTATGATGCGTTTATGCTGGAAGACGATGGGCGTGTAGACGAACAGATATTTAATGAATACACTGCGCTGAGCCTTCGCTATCCTCCCCGTTTTACGCAGGCTACAACGGAGGAGGAAGCGCTCGACGAGTTGCAAAAGCGTAATTTCGAACTGATTATTTGCATGCCGAATATGGACAACCGCGATATATTCGCTGCCGCTAAAGAGATTAAAAAGCGTTATCCCAATATACCGATCGTTGTATTAACCCCTTTTTCCAAAGAAGTCTCCAAAAGAGTGGCGTGCGAGGATTTAAGCGTTATCGATTATGTATTCAGCTGGCTTGGCAATTCCGAGTTGCTGCTGGCTATTATCAAACTGATTGAAGACAAAATGAATGCGCCCGACGATACGGAAAGCGTGGGCGTACAGATTATTTTGCTGGTAGAAGACTCCGTACGTTTTTATTCCTCGGCTTTACCTTATTTATATAAGTTTGTTCTGGAGCAAAGCCAGGAGTTTTCGAAAGAAGCTTTGAACGACCATCAGCGCACGTTGCGTATGCGGGGGCGCCCCAAAATAAAATTAGCCCGTACCTATGAAGAAGCTGTCCGCATTTTCGACCGGTATAAAGACCATACGCTGGGCATCATTTCGGATATGAGTTTTGTGCGTGAAGGCCGGAAAGACCCGTATGCCGGATATAAATTCGGCAGGTATGTGCGTAAATCGGGCCTGGTGATACCTTTTGTCATGGAATCGTCCGACGCCTCTAATAAAGTATACGCAGACGAACTGGGAACTTCGTTTATCGATAAGAACTCAAAAAGTTATCCGCAGGATTTACGGAAGAAAATCATGCGCCATTTTGGTTTCGGAGATTTTATTATTCTGAATCCGAAGACCCGGGAAGAAATTATGCGCATCAAAGACTTAAAGGATTTGCAGAAGAAGATATTTGAAATACCTGATGATTCGCTGGTGTATCATCTGTCCCGCAATCATTTTTCCCGTTTCTTTTATTCACGCGCGATGTTTCCTCCTGCCGAAGTATTGAAACATGTAGATGTTATCGACTATAAAGATATGGACGAGGCCCGGCAACTGATTTTTGATTTAATCGTTCAGTATCGCCGGATGAAGAATAGCGGCGTCGTTGCTATTTATCAAAAGGAACGGTTTGACGAGTATAGTAATTTCGCCCGTATAGGAAACGGCTCTTTAGGAGGGAAGGGCAGGGGCCTGGCTTTTATAGGCGCTATGGTAAAGCGTTCGACGGAACTGTATCTGGAGAACTTTGCCGTTACGATTCCTAAAACAGTGGTGATTTGTTCCGATATATTCGACGAATTTATGGAATCGAATGAACTTTATCCTTTGGCGCTGAGCGAATCGGATGATGATACGATATTGAAATATTTTCTTCGCGCCAGCCTGCCTTCAATGTTGATAGAAGACCTGATGGCATTCTTCGACGTGGTGAAAGGGCCGATAGCCGCGCGTTCGTCCAGTTTGCTGGAAGATTCGCATTACCAGCCCTTTGCCGGGATTTATTCAACGTATATGGTTCCGAAAAATCCCGACAAATACGAAATGCTCCATACCGTGAGCGACGCTATCAAGGCTGTCTATGCATCGGTCTTTTATAAAGACAGTAAGGCCTATATGACAGCTACCTCTAACCTGATCGACCAGGAAAAGATGTCGATTGTATTGCAGGAAGTAGTAGGTTCGCAGTATAATTCCCGTTTCTATCCTACGATGTCGGGCGTGGCCCGTTCATTAAATTTCTATCCGATTGGAAACGAAAAGGCGGAAGACGGGATTGTAAATCTGGCTTTGGGATTAGGAAAATATATTGTAGATGGAGGCATAACGTTGCGCTTTTCGCCCCGCCACCCGCATAATATCCTTCAGATGAGTACGATGGAATTTGCCCTCCGGGAAACGCAAACCCGGTTTTATGCCCTCGACCTGAAGAATACGGCTGATCAGTTTTCGATAGACGACTCATTTAATTTGTTAAAACTGAGTGTGAAGGAAGCCGACGCCGACGGCTCTCTGAAATATATCGTTTCTACATACGACCCTTACGACCAGATTATTCGCGACGGATATTATCCGGGAGGAAGGAAAATCATTTCGTTTGCCAATATCTTGCAACATGACGTATTCCCCCTGGCGGAGGCGTTAGATAAGGCGCTGCGTGTCGGGCAAACAGAAATGGGACGCCCCGTAGAGATTGAATTTGCCGTAAATATAGACCCCAGTTGTTCGGGAAAGGCTACATTCTATTTACTCCAGATACGCCCGATAGTAGACAGTAAAGAGTTGATGGAAGAAGATTTGACGGAAACCAAACCGGAAGATACAATCATTTCGTCTGTCAGTGTGCTTGGGCACGGGATTGTGTCGAATGTATATGATATTATATATGTAAAGGACGAGTCTTTTAATTCGGCTAACAACCAGCTAATCGCCTGCGAGATAGAAAAGATAAACAAAGAGTTCGCCGGGAAAAATGCAGGTTATGTACTTGTTGGCCCCGGTCGCTGGGGAAGCAGCGACCATTGGTTGGGTATCCCTGTCAAGTGGCCGCATATCTGCAATGCACGGGTGATTGTAGAATCCGGCTTGGAGAATTACCGGATTGACCCCAGCCAGGGAACTCATTTCTTCCAGAATCTCACCTCTTTTGGCGTGGGTTATTTTACGATAAACCCTTTTAAGGAAGATGGCTGGTACGACCGGGAATTTCTGAATGCCCAGCCGGCTGTACAGGAAACAGACTACCTTCGCCATGTTCGCTTTGATACGCCGATCGTCGTCAAAATAGACGGGAAAAAGAGTTTGGGCGTAATCATGAAACCGGAAAAGCCTTGAATGTTTTCGGGCGTATTCAGTTATATCCTTCAGAAACTGTATCTTTATGGCCAAATTTATCGGAGATGAAAACATATGCAAAATTAGGTTATAAGCTGACAAACGACGATTTTTTTCTTGACGAGGCGTTCGGTGCAGGCGAACAACTCAGCCGCCAGTTGGAGGAATTTATTAATGATGTCCGGGGTAGAAAGGATAAGCCTGTAATTTCGAAATTGAAGCAACTGATTAAAGAATATCCCAATGTCCCGAAGCTGAAAAGTTATCTGGCAACAGTTTACCGGTATAAAGGAGAGTTGGATAAAGCGCGCAAACTGTATGAGCAACTTGTCTGTGAATACCCCACTTATCTATATGGACGGACAGGGCTGGCTTCTTTTCTTTTAGAAGATAAAGCGTATGATAAGATTGAGGAATTATTGGGAACAGATATGGATATAAGAACGCTTTTCCCGGAAAGAGAGGTTTTTCATCTGCATGAAGTCTCTGACTTCTTAGAGCTAAGTATTCGCTATTTTACAGATATGGGCCAAATAGAAAAGGCCGAAGCCAGGTATAAGGAATTAAAGACAATAAACAGCTCCTGCCCTGAACTTGGTATTTTATTTGCGTATATAGCTTGTGCCAGGTTAGGGAAACATCTTTCTGTAAAAAAGGATAAAGTGGAAAAACTCAGAAAAGTATATCCTCAAAAAATAGCGGAAAAATCGGAAAATGTTTCTGCTCCCGTTTTTCAACACGAAGAGATCAACAATCTCTATCGGTATGACGACAAAATACCGCAGGATGTATTACAGGAAATCCTGGAACTGCCGCGGGCTTCGGTAATCTCCGATTTGGAAAAAGTGTTGGACGATACGGTGGACAGGTATGGCTATTTCTCCCAGGCAGATTTACAGGTTGAGGGCAATTGTTTTTTCGCCTTGCATGCTTTCTTCCTGTTGGCAGAGCTTCGGGCAGAAGAAAGTTTGCCAAAAATTTTATCTATCCTGGCATACGACGATGATTTTACGGAATTCTGGTTTGGAGATTATATGACGGAAGACATGTGGATTTATTTTTACAGGACAGGTTTTTCCCGGATCGATGAGATGAAAGAATTTCTTTTCAATCCCGGCGTAGGTTCATATGTAAAATGCGGTATAACCGGCGCAATAGTTCAAACGGCTTTACATAATCCGGAAAAGAAAGAGGAGATGATTGAAATCTATGCCGGTATTATCGATTACTATCTGAATCTGTCACCCGAGGATGCGGAAAACAACATTGAGCCTGATTTTATAAATATTCTCGTAAATGGAGCTATTGAAGGTAGATTTAAAAGCCTGTTACCGCAAATCAAGGAATTATATGATAAAGAGTATGCCATCGATTCGATCTTTGCGGAAAAGTACAAAGACGTTTTTAACCAGATGAATAAAGGAGTCGGCGATAAAAGGAAAGCGAGGGATATCCACACTGTTTATCAAAATGCTACCGGCGCATCAGATAAGGCTGATAAGCTGGCAGATAAGAGTCTCTATGATAGCCTTGACCGGGATGAATACAAAGATGATTACGATGATGCTCCCCTTCAACCTGCCACCTCAGTCAAGACAGGACGAAATGACCCTTGTCCATGCGGAAGCGGGAAGAAATACAAAAAATGTTGTTTGGGTAAAGAGGAAAAGGAAGAGGAATCCTTTTAGTAAATAAACCGGGATAATTCTACGTTACCTGAAAACGCAAACTCCTTACTTCTACTTTACCAGATTAAAAAACGTGCGAAAAAGGAAGATAAACCTGATATCCGCCCGGGAGTTACCTTTTTAACAGGTAAATTCCCCTGCTAAACGATACTTTTTCACCTTTCCTTTCAGCTTCCAGTTTTGTTACAAAGGATTGGTTTACAGAATGAAATCCTGAAAGAAGACGAAAGAAGACCTTTCAGTTTCCTTACAGCCTTCAGAAAGCGGAGGAGAGGGATTGACGCCAAAAAAACCGTTATGATGCCTTTAGTAAATCGTTATGACGCCTTCAGTAAACCGTTATGATGCTTTTGGCAAACCATTATGACGTCTTTTGCAAACCATTATATACTTTTTACCAAATCATTATACCGGTTTACTGAAGGTATCATACTGACTTTTTTTCCTTTTTGCCGGCCCCATTTTTTTGCTGAAACGGGGCTGAAAGGTCTTCTTTCAGCCATAGCCGTTCATACGCAAGCGCCTATAAACCGGCTGAAGGCTGAAAGACGTCGCCAGACAAGCCTGCGTAATGGGGTAATGACATGGGCCTGAATAAGGGGGATGGGGCTTTACGCTTTTGATGAGAAAGAATTAATGCGTTAAAGTAGAATTAATATCTGTCAGCGAATAAACCTTAACGGGAGCATACTGTAAAATCTTTTTTTCTTTTGCCTGCTCGATGCCTGACAGGACAAAACGAGCCTTTATTCGTGTGAGAGTGGGAAAAAATGCAAAAAAAACTGTTTGACTAAATCAAATTCCATATATTTGTGGAGAAAAAGTAATTTAGTACAAGTAAGACGACATAAACATCTTATGAAAATAGAGGTATTGGGAGGGTTACGGGGATTCGCCGCGTTTGCCGTATTATTGGGGCATTTGCCACAAATAACAGATTCGATAATAGCATTTTATTTCAAATATTTTACGTGGACGTCCTATCTTGCATCGTCTGCTGTTGATGTTTTTTTTGTTCTGAGCGGTTTCCTGATAACGCGAAATCTGATCAGAGATAAGGAGAAAGGACGGTTTTCTTTCAAAAACTTTTATCTGAAACGGTTTTTAAGGATTTTCCCAATTTACTATCTGACAATTGTATTGGTCGGTATTTTTATTTCATGGGATGGATTGCAATATATAGCCCTTTATGTCTCTAATTATTATTTTGCTTTTAATCTGGGAGTACTGCCCATGCGCCATACCTGGTCTTTGGCTGTTGAAGAGCATTTCTATCTGTTGTGGCCTGCCATCGTATACTACTGTTCGCTGCAGAGCATAAATAAGCATTGGTATAAATATTGTTTGGGTATAAGTATTGTTTCAATCGTTCTCTTCTATGTATTATTCCCGCTTTATCCGGCAAACACACTGGTGAGAATAAGTACAAATACGAGGTTGATTTCTTTGATTGCAGGCGCTATTATTGCCATTCATGAAACCCGGATGAGAAGCTTGGATAATAAGTCCATGAATAAGATAATAGCCTTATCATTTTTAAGTTATGCAACCTTTTTCGTTTTAAACGCTATCTATATAACCCGATTTATACCTTACGAGCCGGTGTTCTACGTATGCTCGTTTGTTGGCTCGGTTTCATTGTTTTTATGGGTGTTGAATCTGGAAAACAGACCGGCAAATATTATGCATAAATTTTTCTCTTCCCGCATAATGACGTCTATGGGCTTAATAAGCTACGGGTTGTATCTGTACCATTATCCTATATATCACTGTTTTGGAATTAACACCGTAGTAGAACCCTATGTACCGGTTGGCCTTTTTAGGAGCTTTATGCCTGTACTGTTATCATTTGCGGCAGCCGTATTGTCTTATCATTTTATAGAAAAGCCGCTGCTTAAAATAAAGGATCGTATTCGATAGACGGATGGGGGTGAAATACCAGGTATTTTATGTAATTTTGCACGCATGATTATTGCTCTACGGAAAAAGAAAGAAAATATTGCCGAATATTTACTTTATATGTGGCAGGTTGAGGATATTATCCGGGCGAACCATTTTGATATTAACGCTATCCGGCAAACGGTTATTTCCGGATATGGACAATCCGATGAGGTAAAGGAGAAAATAACCCGGTGGTATGAAGAGTTAACAGAGATGATGCGCTCGGAAGGGGTTATGGAGAAAGGGCATATCCAACTGAACAGAAATGTTATTATTTCGTTGACAGACCTTCATCTCCGTTTGTTGAAATCTCCGGAGGAACTGATTTATGGAGCCGCATATTATAAAACGCTTCCTTATATTGTGCAGTTGCGCGCCAAATCGGGCGGGGAAGAGACGCCGGAACTGGAGACTTGTTTTACGGCAGTCTATGGCTACCTGATGCTACGCATGCAACATAAAGAAGTGAGTTCCGAAACAATGGAAGGCATTAAACAAATCGGTTTGTTCCTTGCCATGCTATCCGAAAAATACAGGGCAAATTTAGAAGGTGAATTACATTTAGACGATTGATACAGGATGAAAACAATTTTGATAACCGGAGCTAACGGACAGTTAGGCAATTCGCTTCGCTTGTTGTCTGAACAATACCCGCATTACAGGTTTCTTTTTACAGATGTTGAAGTATTAGATATCTGCGACAAAGAAGCTCTTCTGAACTGCATGGAGGCTTATGAGGTAGACTATGTGGTGAATTGTGCGGCTTATACGGCTGTAGATAAAGCGGAAGACGAAGAGGTGTTGTGTTTAACCATAAACCGTGACGCTGTCCGTAATTTAGGAGAGGCGGCTTCGGCAGTAAAAGCCAAAGTGATACATATATCTACCGATTATGTATTTGATGGTACGAACAGTATTCCTTATGTTGAATCCGATTATACCTGTCCGATGTCTGCTTACGGAAGGAGCAAGCATGAAGGCGAACTTATTTTAAAGGCGGTTTGTCCCAATGCTGTTATTATCCGGACATCCTGGCTGTATTCCGAATTTGGGAATAATTTCGTGAAAACGATGCTTCGTTTGGGGAAAGAGCGTGACAAACTGAACGTTGTTTTCGATCAAATCGGCGCCCCTACCTATTCCGGCGATTTGGCGTCGGCTATCTTGTCTGTTATTGATTATTCGGAGAAAAAAGAGTTCATCCGCGGCATCTATCACTATTCCAACGAGGGTGTGTGCAGTTGGTATGATTTTGCATTGAAAATAATGGAATTGAAGCGCCTTTCGTGTAATATATCCCCTGTCGATACAAAAGATTATCCTACCCGCGCCGTACGTCCGCAGTATAGCGTATTGAATAAAGGAAAGATAAAAAAGAAATATGGTTTAACAATCCCGCACTGGGAAGAAAGCCTGAGGCGAATGATCGCCAGGCTAAATGATTGACAACAGATATGGCATATGCTGAGGAAATAAGAAGGAGAAGAACGTTTGCTATTGTAAGTCACCCGGATGCGGGAAAAACGACATTGACGGAGAAATTATTGTTATTTGGAGGCGCCATTCATGTAGCCGGCGCTGTAAAGTCGAACAAGATAAAGAAAACGGCTACCTCCGACTGGATGGAAATAGAGAAGCAGCGCGGTATCTCGGTGGCTACTTCCGTTATGGCTTTCGATTATGCCGGCCATAAAATAAATATTCTGGATACGCCCGGCCACCAGGATTTTGCTGAAGATACGTTCCGTACGTTAACGGCTGTGGATAGCGTGATTATCGTTATCGATGCGGCAAAGGGCGTGGAGGCGCAGACCCGTAAACTGATGGAGGTTTGCCGTATGCGCAAAACGCCCGTGATTGTGTTTGTCAACAAACTCGACCGGGACGGGAAAGACCCGTTCGACCTTCTGGACGAGGTGGAAGAGGAGCTGCAGATAAAGGTTCGCCCGCTAAGCTGGCCGATCGATATGGGGCAGCGCTTTAAAGGCGTATATAATATTTATGAAAAGAAGCTGGACCTCTATACGCCGAGCAAACAATATGTAACGGAGAGCGTCGGGTTTAAAGACGTGAACAGCCCCGAACTTGAAAAGCATACAGGCGCCCCTTTGGCGGTTAAGCTGCGTGAAGACCTGGAACTGATAGAAGGCGTATATCCTGCCTTTGACGTGGATACGTATCTGAAAGGAGATATCGCTCCGGTGTTTTTCGGCTCTGCTTTGAACAATTTTGGCGTGAAAGAATTACTGGATTGCTTTATCAGGATAGCTCCCTCCCCCCGTCCGGTACAGGCGCTGGAACGTATTGTTGATCCGGAGGAAGAAAATTTTACCGGTTTTATATTTAAGATTCATGCCAATATGGATCCGAACCACCGGAGCTGCATCGCTTTTGTAAAGATATGTTCGGGTAAATTTGAACGGAATGCGAATTACAGGCATGTACGTTTTGATAAGATGATGCGTTTCGGCAGTCCGACCGCTTTTATGGCTCAGAAAAAAGAGGTAGTAGACGAAGCTTTTGCCGGAGATATCATTGGCCTTCCCGATACCGGAAACTTTTCGATTGGCGACACCTTAACGGCCGGCGAAAATCTTCACTTTAAAGGATTGCCAAGTTTCTCTCCCGAGATGTTCAACTATATAGAGAATGCAGACCCGATGAAAGCCAAACAATTGAATAAAGGCGTCGAGCAATTAATGGATGAGGGGGTAGCCCAATTGTTTACAAACCGGTTTAACGGCCGGAAGATTATCGGGACAGTTGGCCAGTTGCAGTTTGAAGTAATCCAATACCGCCTTTTGCACGAATACGGGGCGCAATGCAAATGGGAACCCCTTAGCTTATATAAAGCTTGCTGGATAGAAAGCGGCGACGCCGAAGCGCTTGAAAACTTTAAGAAGCGAAAAGCGCAGTACATGGCCTGGGATAAAGAAGGGCGGGACGTTTACCTGGCCGATTCTTCGTATGTGCTGACAATGGCTCAACAGGATTTTCCGGCTATCAAATTCCATTTCACATCGGAATTTTAACCTGCCATATTTCTTTGATTTCCGCTGATGAGCGTGCGGGGTATATGCCTGTCCGCAGGTTGTGCGGCATGGAATAATCGCAGAATGCCTCAAAGGAATTGAAATCCCGGCGGCATTCATAACCGGTATATATTCCTTTGAGGCATTCTTTGCCGGTATGGTACGTGTTCCCGGAAGGTATCGTCCAAATCGATTTGGTATGGTACGTGTTCCCGAAGGGTATCGTCCAAATCGGGAAGAGGTTTTTGTACGTCGTCAGGATACTTCGATCACCAGGAATTTGCCCAGGCTCCAGAATGATTTGATATCATTGATTTTAAACGTGAGGTTGCCTTCCCCGTCTTTCAGGAACTCGTACGAGCCTTCGGGATGGTTGGATTTCAGTTTGGCCTTGCCCGTAAACAGCGGTATTTCTGTTACTTCGCGAATATCGACAGAAATGAAATAATCTCTGTTGAAATCGTCCTGCAGCGCTTTTGATTTGGCGAATAATCCTCCTCCGGAAAGTATTTTCTGGTTTTTCAGCTCTTTTGATGTGCCGAAACAATAGTAAGCGGTGTTCAGCGCCTTGTCCTGTTCGTTCAGTTTTTCAGATTGTACGGCGCTGGTCGACGCCAGGTCTTCGATGTTTTCATTCAATGCTGCCACCATGTCGTCCAGCTCTTTAATCCGTACGTTCTTTTTGGCCAGGTCTTCCTGCAGGGCCATAATCATGTTGGCCTTTTGGTCTAATTCGGCAGCCAGGCGGTCTATCGTTTTCCTTAAAGAAGAAGATTGTACGTTACTTTTCTTTAACCGGTCTTCCAGTTGGGCGATTTGTTCTTTGTTTTTTTTAAGCGTTTCACGGATCAGCTCCATGTTTTGTTTCATCTGCTCTCTGGTACTGAGCGTTAATTCTCCGTTTTTTTGCTGTTGAATCGTTAAATAGTTTTCCGCATCGCGAATGGACTGGAAATCGGCTTCAATATCATTCAGAATAGACAGCATATCGTTCATTTCCGATACATTCTTTGCGTTTTCTATTTTCAACGAATCGTTTTCGGCTTCAAGCCTTTGCCGTTCTGCCGAGCGCTGGGCGCAGGATGTCAGTAAGACTGCGCCGATACAAACCAATAATACCTTTTTCATGTCTTGTTTGTTTTAATTAAAAACTTGTTTTTTTCTGTAACTTCTTTTTTACTTTCTTTCAGGCCTTCTACGATGATAACAATTTCCCCTTTCGGTTCGTTCATTTTAAAATGATTAAGAACTTCGTCGATGGTGCCTCTCACGGTTTCTTCGTGTATTTTTGATATTTCGCGCGAGACGGCTGTTTGCCTTCCGTTCCCGAAATATTCGGCAAATTGCGCGAGCGTTTTGACTAACCGGCCGGGCGATTCGTAGCATATGATTGTACGGCTTTCGGCGGACAGTTCTTTCAGCCGGCTTTGGCGACCCTTTTTCCGGGGGAGGAAGCCTTCAAAGCAAAACGTATCGCCGGGCAGGCCCGAAACGACCAGCGCCGGTACGAAGGCGGTAGCTCCGGGCAGACATTCTACATCGATATGCTGCCTGATACATTCGCGAACCAGCATAAAGCCCGGGTCGGAAATGGCCGGGGTGCCAGCGTCGGAAACCAGCGCGATGGTTTCTCCTCCCAGCATACGCATGGCCAGTTGTTCTACCGTTTTATGTTCGTTGAATTTATGGTGCGACGCCATTTTGTTTTGTATCCCGAAGTGTTTTAATAAAAAGCCCGTTGTCCGGGTGTCTTCGGCCAGAATCAAATCGGCTTCCTTTAAGATCCGGATTGCCCGGAAGGTCATATCTTCCAGGTTTCCTACGGGGGTGGGGACAACGAAGAGTTTTGCCATAAGCGGTAGCCGGTTTTTCAGAGGAAACGTTTTTCCAGCAGTTTCATAAATTCGCCCACTGTCGTATCTTCCATATTCCAGTTCAGCTTTTCGTTCAGATAGGCTGCCGACTCTTCATAGGAGCGCAGTCCGTTAAGGTCTGAAATAACCTTGTTCATTTTGGCTGCGTCTCCGTTGAACAGTTCCCGGCGGAAATAAAAACTGTCGTTCAGGCTGAACGCTTTCTTCAGGT
>JAITRG010000012.1 GCA_031288515.1 Tannerellaceae bacterium | reverse complement strand
CAGAACTTTAATATATTTTTTCAAGGTCGCGCACAATTGTCATATCCATAATTTTACTGTAGATTTCTGTCGTTTTTACACTCTTATGGCCTAACAGTTTTTGTACGGTTGTTATATGGGCGCCATTATAAAGCAATAAGGTTGCATTTGTGTGCCGGGCAAGATGGGAAATTAGTAGTCAGAATAGGTATGAGAAGGTAAGAAGCGAATCGGATAATACCATTGTAATTCAGCGATTTGAGTGAAATTGAAGTTTGGGGCATAAGCAGTTTTACGAAGAGTTTCAGTTACCAAATCGTTACCTTGCCAGTTACCGAAGGAAAATGGGTAACAACAGCAGAGTGAAGAATTACGAAGTACGGTTATAATGTTCTGATGTGCTGTGATTTGCATAACGATGAGCACTTGTAAAACAGGTAACTTTGCCGTCAGGAAATTGACGGCAAAGACCATAAAAAATTATAAGCGTATGAAAGTAGAAAAATTCAAGGTTCTGCTCTACCTGAAAAAGAGTTCTCCCGACAAGTCGGGCAAGACCCCGATTATGGGGCGCATCACTGTCGGCCAGTCAATGGCACAGTTCAGTTGCAAACTATCCTGCACTCCCTCGCTGTGGAATCCCCGCGAGAGCCGCTTGAACGGAAAGAGCCGGGAAGCGGTAACAGGCAATGCGAAACTGGATAAGTTGCTGCTCTCCATCAATGAAGCGTACAACACGCTGATTGAGCGCAATAATCCGTTCGATGCCGAAGCGGTCAAGAATCTGTTTCAGGGAAGCATGGAAAAACAAATGACGTTGCTCCGGCTCTTCGACCGCCATATCGAAGAACTCAAACCCCGTGTCGGTATAGATGTATCCCACCGCACCCTGCCTAAATACCTTTATGCCCGGAAAAAATTGGGTGAATTTATCAAAGAAAAATTCAATGCTTCCGACCTTGCTTTCGGGCAACTTAACGAGCAGTTTATCCGCGAATATCAGGATTTTGTCATAATTGACAGAGGATTGGGCGTGGAAACAGCGCGGCATTATCTGGCTTTGTTGAAAAAGATATGCCGGATCGCATTCAAAGAAGGGCATTCAGACAGGCATTATTTTTCTACTTACCCACTCTTAAAGCAAAAAAACAATCCACCGCGAGCATTATGCCGGGAGGACTTTGAAAAGATACGGGATTTAGAATTTGAGGAACACCACCAGTCCCACATAATTACCCGCGATATGTTCCTTTTCGCCTGCTATACCGGAACTTCATACGTCGATGTTGTTGCCATTGCGAATGACAACCTTTCCACAGATGATGCGGGTGCTTTGTGGCTTAAATACCAACGCGGGAAGAACGGTAAACTCAGTCGGGTAAAATTATTGCCCGAAGCTATCGAACTGATCGAAAAATACCGGGATCCGTCAAGAGAGACGTTATTTCCCAAAATGGAATACAACGCCCTGAAATGGAAACTTCAAACCATACGTAAAATGATAGGCATGACGGGAACTTTGAGCTATCACATGGGACGCCACTCGTTTTCAAGTTTAATCACGCTCGAAGCAGGCGTTCCCATTGAAACCGTTTCAAAAATGCTCGGTCATAGCGACATAAAAACAACGCAGATTTACGCCCGTGTTACCCCGAAGAAACTTTTTGAGGACATGGACAAGTACATCGAAGCAACCCAAGATTTAGTATTAACTCTTTAATAACAATTATCATGCGTAGTACATTTAAAATATTATTCTATATCAACCGAGGTAAGGTAAAAACTGACGGCACTACACCCGTCCTGTGCCGTATCACAGTCGATAATAAGCAGACCGTTCTCACAACAGGTATCTATTGTCGTCCCAATGATTGGAACAGCAGCAAAGGAGAAATCCGGGGCAGCGTATCAAACAACAACTTAGAGAAATTCCGCCAGAGCATTGAACAGGCATATGAACGCATACTGAAAGAGCAGGGCGTTATCAGTGCGGAATTGCTCAAAAATACGATTGCCGAAATAAACACAGTTCCGACCATGCTTTTACAGGCTGGCGAAGTTGAGCGGGAGCGGTTAAGGTTGCGTTCTATCGAAATAGATTCAACCTCCACCTACCGGCAATCGAAAACTTCCCAAAGGAATTTGCGTGAATATCTTCTTACCTTGAAGATGAAAGATATTGCCTTTACAGATATTACCGAAGATTTTGGAGCGGGCTATAAACTCTTCTTGAAATGTAAAGAGTACAAGCCGGGACATATCAACCATTGTTTCACATGGTTGAACCGATTGATTTATATTGCCGTTGACCGGGAAATACTTCGTTTCAATCCGATTGCCGATGTTCCGTATGAGAAAAAAGAACCGCCCAAGCTGCAACACATTAGCCGCAATGAGTTAAAAACGATTATGGAGAACCCTATGTCCGACAGGTTGCAGGAACTGACACGCAGAGCTTTTATATTTTCAGCGTTCACGGCACTTGCCTACGTGGACGTGAAAGGATTGTACCCCCGGCATATCGGACGGACAGCCGACGGGCGGCGTTACATAAGGATTTACCGTAAAAAGACAGAGGTAGAAGCATTTATCCCGTTGCATCCGGTCGCTGAACAAATCCTGTCTCTTTACAATACGGAGGACGATACGAAGCCCGTATTTCCCCTGCCAAACCGCAACCAGATATGGTACTGTATTAATGAAATCGGCTTCCTTGCAGGTGTCAAGGGCAATTTAAGCTATCATCAAAGCCGCCATACCTTCGGGACGCTCCTACTTTCGGCGGGTATTCCCATTGAAAGTATCAGCAAGATGATGGGGCATTCCAATATATCCACTACACAGGTTTACGCCAGAGTAACAGACGATAAAATATCGGAAGATATGGATAAACTGATTGCCCGCAGAAAAGTATCGTGAAACACCAAACAGTAATACCCCCGAAATTCGCTTGAATCCGGGGGTATTATTATAATTGAAAAGTAAGCCACTCCTATGCTTCGCGGTAGCCCTTATCCAAAATCTTTTGAATATCCGATTCCCGGTACAAGGTTTTACCGCCGAAGTGAGTGTAGGGGATTCGTCCTTCCGTCCTGTATTCCTGCAACGTCCGGCGGCTCACTTTAAGCCGCTCCGAAACCTGTGTGTCGGTCAGAAACCGTTCCCCTTTCAGGGTAGGTCTATAATCTGCCAATGCTGTTTCTATTTTATCCAGCATCTTGTCGAGTGAACAGAAAAATGCTTTAATCTGCTCATTTTCTTTTGTTATAACTTTGTTTTCCATACCATTATAACCCAACATTGTTAATGACTTTTTCCACGTCTTCCGGCTTGTAATACATTTTCCGGTTGATTTGGCTGTACGGCAACTTTCCCGTTTCACGCAAGTTCTGCAAGGTGCGTGGACTGATATTCAGAATAAGGCAGACGTCCTGATTATCCAACCATTCGTCAAGCCTTTTGCCAACGTGCGGTTCACACAACGCTTCCACTTTCCGGGCAAACGTTTCAAAATGAAACATCATCGCCCTGTATGTTCCGGCTTCTATACTCACTATTTCCATATCTTTTTTTTCTTTATTCGTTTGTACTATTGCACGGGGATAGCAAAGATATGGTAATAATACCAGCAGTATATCAATCGTTTACGCCCTGCGTACCTATGTCCGGCTTTGTCTTGGCTAAAAGCCGGATTTCTTCTTTGTGGCTATTCCGGTTAAACCGATTTTGATTCTCCGCCCATAGAATGTTACGGCGGTGAATGTGGATTTTTCCA
>JAITRG010000312.1 GCA_031288515.1 Tannerellaceae bacterium | reverse complement strand
CGGGTAGTTTTACTGTAAAAACAGAACCTTTATTCACGTTGCTTTTGACGGAAACGCTTCCGTTATGTTTTTCCACAATCTGCCTGACATAAAACAGTCCCAGTCCATATCCCTTGACGTTGTGCAGGTTTCCATTCGGGACCCTGTAGAATTTGTCAAAAACATGTTCTATATTACCGGGCGCGATTCCTATTCCCTGGTCTTTTACCTTCAATACGCTGTATGCCTTTTCCCGGCAGGCCGTTATCGTTATGGTTGCTGTGCCTTCGGAATATTTTATGGCATTGTCGAGCAGGTTGCTGACGATGTTGTTCAGGTGTACGCCGTCGGCATATACGGTCATGTCTTCCGGCGTTATATCGACATGGAAGACAACCTCCCTGTCCGATTTAAGATTATGTAAGGCTATCAGTTGGTTGACAACGGTTTTTATTTCAATATAATCCGGGTTGAGGATGATTGATTTACGCCTTTCCAGGCTCATCGACAGAATCTGTTCAACCAGCCCGCTTAAATGGGAAAGCTGGTCGACGCACACCTGAAGATACTTCTTTCGTTTTTCCCTGCTATCCCCCTGCCGGAAATTCAGTAAGGCGTCGACGGCGGAATAAGCCACTGCTATGGGCGTTTTCAATTCATGCGTCATATTATTCGTGAAATCGTCTTTCATTTTTTCCAGCGTTTTTTGTTGCATGACAGTCTTGATAAGATACCAGAATGCGATACCCAGCAGAACGATTATCAGGAAAGTAGACGTCAGGATACCGGACATTTGCCTGAAAACGACGCCGGTAAGCGAAGCCATATGTATTTTGTAGGCATACTTGTTTTCGTCGTCATACGTGTATGAAAAGGAATAATCTCCAACGGGTATGCCGGAAAGCTCTTCACGGGAACTCCTTAAGGATGTTCCTGTTTTCCGGTCTGTTATTTCCGTATAGTATATTTCCCGGTAAATACCTTTATTCTTCAGTTCGGCAATCAGCAGGCTGTCCAGTTTCTGTAAATTGACAGGTAATATAACATCCACGTTCTGATGTATGATTGTTCTGATTTCGTTCGGAAATTGCCCGATGACGGAAGGGCCGGGATTGAGTTTCTCGGAGCGGGTTTTCGTCTCCGTATCGTTATTGTCGATAATAGAGCGGATGGTTGTTTGCAGCGTATCTGCCGAAGATACGGAACCGGTGCGAAAGGATTTACTTATCGAAATAGAATGGGTTTCACGCAGCGGATCAGACAGGCTGTTCAGGCGAATCTGCATCTCTTTATTGTCGGCCTCTTCCACACATAAAGAGATTACCCGCTCCGTATCCGCTTCTATGGAATGGAACAGCCCCGTTAAATAGATTATATTGAATACAAAAAGTATACATATGCCGGCGATAATAATCATTATCACATTCTTAAACCTCCGCATATACCTTATTTATTAATAAACAAAAGCAAATATACAACCTTTATCTTTTGCCGCTTCGCGTGATAAGACTAAATAAGATTATATAAGCGTTTGATAATGAAAGTATGCGTTCTTTTCGTTCACCTTTGCAAAAAAACATATGGATATGAAAAGAATGATACTTTGTCTCTTATCGTTTATGACGGCTTTCGGAGGGAACGCCCAGCTTATCAAAGGGAAAATTATCGGCCGCGACCGGGCGCCCATTGATAATGCGGCTGTCGTTATGCAGGATGCGGATTCGGCGTATGTTGATTCCGCCATAACGGATTCGTTGGGATTTTTCAGTATTACGTCGGATTTAACTTCCTATCGGCTGATTGTTCAACACATGCTTTACGAAACGTATGAACATCTTTATACAGACCGGCATGAAATCAGTATTCAACTGGTTGAAAAAGACCATACGCTCGGAGAAGTTATCGTGAGGGGAGAACGTCCCGCAGTCAGGCTTGTCGATGGTAAGATTACGTACGATATGCCCCGTTTGCTGGAAGGAAAAGTGGTAAGCAACGCGTATGAATCGTTGCTCCAGTTGCCCGGCGTAAGGGAGCAAAACGGAGGCCTTGTCCTTGCCGGCTCAACCGGAGTAACCATTCTGGTTAACGGACAAATGACGTCCATGCCTGCCGCCAGCCTGCTGGCCGCCTTGAAAATGTTGCCGTACGACCGGATACAGTCGGCCGAAATCATGTACAGCGCTCCGCCACAGTACCATATACGCGGAGCCGCCATTAACGTTATACTGAAAGGAGGCAGTTCAAACGAGGGGCTTTCAGGGCAGGTCAATACCGGATACGAACAGAAATACTATGCCAATTACGCAGCAGGCCTGTCGCTGCAGTATTCCGCCTCGAAACTGGCGACGGATTTGGACTATTCTTACAACCGTATCCAGGCCTGCAGTGGCGTGGATATATATTCCAATCATCTGTTTAACGGCGTGGTTCGCGAAATAGAACAGTTTAACAGGGGATACCGGAAGTCCGGCGTGCATAATATACGGTTGAATACCGACTGTAAATTATCCGGCGAAGATAAGGTTGGAATAACGTATACGTCGCAAATTACGCACGGACTGGATAACAATGAAAATTCAACGGGGACTTTCTCCCGGTCGACGAATCATAAGAAAAACGATAAGCCGATACAAATGCACAATGTCTTGTTGAACTATTCCTCCGGATTCGGGCTGAAGACGGGCGTTGAATATACCGGCTACGAAGACGCCACTTCCCAGCATTTTGTAGAAAATAAAGAAAACAGGGAGAATGATTTCAATGCCTGTTCAAAACAAACGGTCAGCCGCTACAGGGTATTTGCCGATCAAAGCCATACGGTTAGCGCCTGGACGCTTACGTACGGGGCGCAATATCTTTATGCTGCCGACCATAGCTCGCAGCGCTACCAGTCCCTCGCGGGGCAGGATATGTCGGCTTCCGGCATGGATAGCAAACTGAAGGAATATACCGGTAATCTTTATGCCGGCTTTGAGAAAACGATTGGCGATAAGCTGTCGCTATCCGCTTCACTGACAGGAGAGTATTATAAACTGGCTGATTTTGCCGAATGGACGGCCTTCCCGGCGCTGGAAGCAAACTATTCCATCTCGCCGGCCCATATGGCGCTGCTTTCTTTTTCATCCGACAAGGTGTATCCCGCCTACTGGGAGCTGCACGGAGGAACCGGCTATTTGAACGGTTATGCCGAGTTGCACGGAAATCCCCTGCTGAGGCCTTACAGGAAATATTCCGGCCAGTTAAGTTATATCCTGAAAAGTAAATATATCCTGACGGCTTTCTATAACTACCTGAAAGATTATTCAGACCAATTGCCTTACCAGTCTCCCGACCGGTTGGCGCTGATTTATCAATCCCTGAATTATGACTATAAACAGGTAGCAGGGCTAAACCTGATCGTCCCGTTTACCGCCGGGAGCGCGCTGGACTCGCGGCTGACGCTCAACGGGTTTTATGATAAGGTAAAAAGCTCCGCCTTCCACGGCCTGTCTTTCGATAACGATAATTTCGTCTTTTATTCGCGACTGGATAATACCATTACCGTTTCATCCAAACCCAATATAAAACTGGAGTTTAACGCCGCATATATAAGCAAAAATATCCAGGGCCCCGCCGAACTGTCCGCCCTTTGGAATGTAGACGCCGGCGTCAAATGGTCGTTCCTGCATGATATGGCCGAACTTAGGCTGAAAGGCTCCGACCTGTTTAATAGCTGGACGCCGGATGTGACGATGAAGTATGCTTCGCAGGATGTAAAGATGAATCTGATCCCGGATTCCCGGACTGTGTCTGTATCCTTCACTCTCAGGCTCGGAGATTTCAACCCTTCAGACAGGAAGGTAGACGTATCAAGGTTCGGAACGAAGTAAAGGCGTCCCTCTTCCCGCAATTGTGGAACGGCCTGCGAGAGCGAGCATTCGCGCAGTACGTCTTGCCGGAAAGAAATTCCTGCGTTCCGCCTCTCCCCCGGACAAGACGGCGTATCCGGCGCAAAAGGCCGCGTGGCATTCGTTCGTTTCTGCGTGGCATTTGCCCGTTTCCGCGTGGCATTCTCTCGTTTCCGCGTGGCATTCTCTCGTTTCCGCGCGGCATTTGTTCGTTTCCGCGTGGCATTTGCCCGTTTCCGCGCGGCATT
>JAITRG010000300.1 GCA_031288515.1 Tannerellaceae bacterium | reverse complement strand
GGCTATTCGGCTTTCAAAGGAGCGGACAAAGCTACCGTTACCGATTCGGACGGCGCTGTTTACCGGGTTGCTTCTATCATCGGGGCGGATGATTTATACGACGTTGTAAGGTTTAAGGTAGCTGTCGATAAGAAAGTGCCATTCCTTCCTTTAGCTTCCGAGCCGCTTGCCGTAAATACGCCGGCTTACCTGCTGTTGTTTACACAGGGAAAAGAGACCTCTTTCAAAGAAGGAACCATATCCGAAATCAGCAAATTAAAAGACCCCTACGGCTATTACCGGCTAAGCGTCCTGCTGGAAAGCGGGCAGGAAAATACCCCGCTGCTCCTCGCTTCGGGACAGGTGTTCGGACTGGCGCAACAGGACGCTTCCGGCAAAAAAGAACAATCTTATGCCGTTTCTGCCGGGTATGTTAAATCACTGAACGTTACGTCGACCGACGCCTTTAATTCCGTCTATACCAATATAGGCCTCCGGAAAGCCTGGCCTGCCGCTATTGAACAGGCTTCCGTTTCCCTTTTCTTACTCGCCGCTTCACAGGACGCCGGGACTTATCTGGAAACGCTTACCGATTTTATTTCCGCGTTTCCCCAGGCAGAAGACGGCTACCTGGCCCGTGCCTCCCATTATGCCGCGAACAGGAAGGCGCTGGCGGCTACCCCCGGCGAAGAAGCCGATTATCTGGCCCGGGCGTTTGCCGATATTCAGACCGCTGCCCGGTACAGCAAAAACAAAGGAGATGTGCATTACAATCAGGCGAAACTGATTTACAGCGTAGCAACAGGCGATACGACCGTTAAGGACAACAATTGGACAGTCGGCGCCGCCATGGCCGCTCTGGCGAAAGCTATTGAGGCGGAGGATTTACCTGTTTACAGACAATTGGAAGGCGATATTTATTTCTACCTGGGAGAGTTTCCGGCCGCTTACGCTTCGTATATGAAAGTGAATGAAAGCAGCCTGGCGTCTTCCGACAGTTATTATTTTACGGCAAAAGCCCTGGAAAATATACCGGGGACGCAGATAAGCGACGTCATTGCGCTGCTGGACAGCGCCATCTCGAAGATGGGCGTCCCTGCTCCTCCCGGCGCAGCCCCGTATATTCTGGAACGCATTGATCTTAAAACAAAACTGTCTCTTTACGACGAAGCCCTGGAAGATTTCGACTTGTATTATGCGTTGGTCGGCGGACAGGTAAATGATAACTTCTACTTTTTCCGCGAACAGGCTAAGTTCCGGAAAGGAGATATGGAGGGAGCTTTGGAGGATATTAAGCAGGCGACACAGCTAAACGGGCAATCGCCCGATTACTTTGCAGAGGAGGCTGCCGTCTACGTTCGTCTCCAGCAATACGGCGAAGCCCTGGAGAGTATTCGCAAAGCGCTGGATTTAGCCCCGGACTTCGGCGCCTGTTACCGACTGAGGGGCATCTGCTACATCCGGCTGAATAAGAAAGACGAGGCCTGCGAAGCATTCGCCAAAGCGGAAGAACTAAACGACCCGCTCGCCAAACGGTTAATCAGGGAGCATTGCAAATAAGCGGAAGGGAAGCCGCCCCCTTCAACCTCTTTTTTACGCCTTTCTTTCAGCATTCAGTCTGCTTATAAATACTTGTGTATAAACGGATATGGCTGAAAGAAAGACCTTCCAGCCACCTTTCAGCCCTTTAGATTACAGGCCGGCGAAAGGAAAAAATCATTACGATGTCTTCAGTAAACCATTACGATGCCTTTAGAAAACCATTACGATGTCTTTAATGAACCATCGTAATAGTTTACTGAAGGCATCGTACCCTTTTTTTATAAAATAAATCCCCCTCTCTCTATTTCCGGCTGAAAGCAGGGCTGAAACATCTGCTTTCAGGATTTCGTTCTGTAAACCAATCCTTTGCAACAAAACTGAATGCTGAAAGAAGAGGTGAAAAAAGTAATCGGAGAGGGAGCTTACATTATAGAAAAGATTCTTTCAGAAAAGCCGGCTTAGAGAACAGATGTAAAAAGGATTGAAACTTAGCCTTTTAAGGCAATTGTTTTTTATCCGTCTCTTAATGAGAGATATACAGAAAAACATCTCCTTTTGCCTACAAACATACGATATTTTCCCAAATAATATCCCCAAAATAATCTTTTTTTGCTGTTTTTCCCTTGTTTTTTGCTGATTTATCTGTTTTCTTTCCATCTCTCTTTAAGAGACAGAAAAAAAGACGATGGATATAAATACGATTTTAACCCTGTGTGGTTTATTCACTGAATCTTAAAAACAAAATATGACTACAACGACTCACGCAGAAAACAAAACGGTGGAAAGCATAAAAGAACTGTTTGAATCTTCGGAAAGCATTAGAATACCTGTTTAAATTAAAAATTATATGAACACAAAAATCTATTATTCAATCGCGTTATGTATAATATTATCCGGTTGTACACAGCAAAAGGAGACTCCCAAAGAGACCCCGCAAGAGGTGACTGTCACTAATGATGTCTTAACTGTTCAAATTACCCGACCGGACTACACGGATGAAACAATGTATTCATTCCTAAGGTGCGCAGATATTGTTTTAAGTCAAGTTAAAAAGAATCCTAACGATTATTTATTTAATCTTCTGGATGAAGAATATTTTAGAAGTCAGGAGCCTGTTTTTTTAATTCAGAAAACGAAATATACAAAAGTTAGATATAATCCATATTCTCCTTATTGGGGCTATAGATATAATCGTAGCAGATATTTTACATTTGGTACGAAATCATCCGTTCAATATTATGACGAGGTTTATACCCGGGTAAATTATAATGATGTATTAACCAACTATTTTAGAGGTGATTTATTTGGAGATGGACATTCTCAAGCCTTTAATAACAGGGAGGCGACTAAATATATTTATAAGATATTCGTACATTTATTCGGAAAAGAAGTAAGAAAATATAATATATTCAATGAGATTTATACTCAACATGCAAAAGGTAATATTGTATTCATTCCATTAAATGAGTTGTACGATAAATACGAAAATTACAAAGAACATAAACCGAATGTAGATATACTTAAATTCGAAAATTATACTAAATCACAGTCTATAAAGAGTAAACAACCGATAACTGATTATTACTTGTATCTTAAATATTCGGAATTATAATGAAAAACTTCGACTCTCTTCGTTTCGTGTTGGTAAGTTTTCTCCTCGCCGCGACCTCGCTGCAGGCGCAGGCGCAGGTGGGAAGGCAAGTTCCGGTCATCGTTTTTGAGCCGGAGGAAGTCTCATCGCAAGTCTCCATCCTGAATCCGTCCCTTAAGGTACAGATCAGGGAAGCGATCAATCGATCGCTCAATCCCGAGGCCTATACGTTGCTGGCCTGGGACCGCAACATCCAGCAGCGGCTTAGGAACATACTGATCGAAACGAAAGACGACCCGATCTACGACCCCCAGCGGGTGCCCCAGTTCGGGAGGATGTACGGGGCTTCGAAACTCATTGTCTCTGAGGCGCTCCTGACGACGTTCGGCTACTACGAGGTATATACGAAGCAAATAGACGTTGCGACCTCTATCGTCGAAAAGCAGGGAAGCGGCATGGTCTACTGCCCGGAATACCTCCTGCTGGCCGCCCGCCAAGCCGCCGCGATCTTTGCCAAATACCCCGAATCGGAACTGCAAAAGGTAGAAAGGGAGATAAAGAAGTTCTGCCCCGAGGAAGTAACGGCCCGTCCTTCCGGCCCGGGCCTGCTGCAAAAGTTCTTCAGCGTCAAGATGCCCAACCGCTTTGGCCTGGAACTGAGCTATGACCGGATCGACAGACAATCGCCGGGCGCTTCCGCCTCGCTCGACTACTGGGGACAACCGTCCCTCCAGGGGGGAGGCTTCGGCTTCCGCTACGACCGATACCTGGCTCCTCGCTACCTGGGTCTGGGCGTCGGCTCGGGTCTTTCGGCGAGATACTACTTAGTCAACGGCCATGCTGCATCGGATGGGAAAGCGCTGCGGTTCCAGGAGCTTACCCTGCGACTCCCCCTCAAAGCCATCTGGCGCATCGACCTGAGCCGTAACGTAGGGTGCTTCATCGAGTACGGAGTCTATGCAGACCTGGGCCTCTACTCGCATATCTTCACAGGCGGTTATACGTACACGCAGGTCTACGACAACGAGCTATGGAATGAACATCTCAAGCGTTTCCGGGCCGCTACCTTCTACGGTGCAGGCATCCAGGTTGACCATCTCCTGCTGGGAGCCTCCCTCGGCCGATCGCTCTTGTTGAACCCGGATGAGCGGGCGGATAAAATCCGCGAACGTACCTTCACGTTCAGCCTGACACTGATGTTCTGAACGACCCTTACAGCCTTGCCTGTACAGGCAGGATATATTTGTCAACCCTGCAAAGGGGAGTTTATATATCTGGTAAAACGAATAATAGAAAGAAGGCCGGAACCCCGGCCTTCTTTCTATCCCAATATCGTATCTATCGCGTTTAATTCATCTGTGGTGAAATCAAGATGCCGTAGCGCTTTCAGATTATCTTCCAACTGCGCCGTAGAACTGGCTCCGACGAGTACGCTGGCGACGCGGTCGTCTTTCAGCAGCCAGGCCAGGGCCATCCCGGCCAGCGTTTGACCGCGACTGAGGGCAATGTCGTTCAGTTTGCGCACGCGGGCTATCACTTCTTCCGTTACCTGATTCGTCTGGAGGAAACCGGTAGGGCGGGCGGCCCGCGAATCTTCGGGGATACCGTGCAGGTAACGGTTCGTCAGCAGCCCTTGCGCCAGGGGTGAAAAAGCGATCACTCCCACGCCCTCTTCGGCAAGCAAAGGCAGGAGTTCAGGCTCTACCCAGCGTTCAAACATCGAATACTTGGGCTGGTGGATCAGGCACTTCACTTTGTGTTCTTTCAATGCAGCCAGGGCCGCTTTTGCCTGTATATCATCATAATTGGATATGCCGGCGTAGAGGGCCTTACCCTGCCGCACGACGTCTGCCAGCGCACCCATGGTTTCTTCTATGGGCGTCTGCGGGTCGGGCCGGTGCGAGTAGAAGATGTCCACGTAATCGAGTCCCATGCGTTTGAGGCTTTGGTCGAGGCTTGCCATCAGGTATTTACGGCTTCCCCAGTTGCCGTACGGGCCCGGCCACATGTCATAGCCCGCTTTCGTTGAGATGATCAGCTCGTCGCGATACCGGCCCAGGCCTTTTTTCAGTATACGCCCGAAATTCTCTTCGGCAGAGCCGTACGCCGGGCCATAATTGTTTGCCAGATCGAAATGCGTAATCCCATTATCGAAGGCCGTATGGGTAATCTGGATGAAATGATTGAATACATCCACGCTCCCGAAGTTGTGCCACAGCCCGAGGGAAATAGCCGGCAGGCGTATCCCGCTCCGTCCGCAGCGGCGATATACCATATCGTCGTACCGTTTCTCATTTGCTTTGTAATAATCCATGATTCCTTATATTAGTTAGTAGTTAGCATTCAATCAAACATTTGGCGGAATTTATTGAATAGTTTGTCTTTTACCGTTTTCTGTGGCTGGAAGTTGGGCGAGTTGTCCAGTCCGGCCAGCGTAGCTTTTTCCGATTCGGTAAGCGTTTCGGGGATATAGACGGATACGTTAATCAGTAAATCGCCTGTTCCGTAACTGTTTACGGAGGGAAGGCCTTTATTGCGCAGCCTGAGTACTTTGCCGGGCTGTGTGCCGGGGTCTATTTTTACTTTGGCTTTTCCGTCTATGGTGGGCACTTCTACATTTCCACCCAGAGCGGCTTGCGGGACGGTAAGCAGCAGGCTGTACAGCAAGTCGTTCTCGTCGCGAATCAGTTCCGGGTGCGGCTCTTCTTCTATTAATATCAGCAAATCGCCGTTTACGCCGCCATGCCGCGCCGCATTGCCTTTCCCGCTCATGGAGAGCTGCATGCCTTCGGCTACGCCCGGGGGGATGTTCAGCGTTATTACGTCGTCGTCCCTTACGATGCCTTCCCCGCTGCAAACGGGGCATTTCCTTGTGATAATCCGGCCTTCGCCGTCGCAGGCGGGGCAGACGGACTGGGTTCGCATCTGCCCTAATATGGTATTGGCAACGCGGGTTACAATGCCGCTTCCGTGGCATGTATCACAGGTCTTTGTATTGTTCGAACCCTCTGCGCCGCTTCCGTGGCAGGCTTTGCAGGGGATGTATTTCTTTACCTTTATCTTTTTCTCAACGCCTTTGGCTATTTCATTGAGATTCAATTTTACTTTTACACGCAAATCCGAGCCCCTGTTTACCCTGCGCTCGCTGCCGCGCGAACTGCCAAAGCCGCTGAAACCGCCAAAGCCGAAGTGTCCTCCGAATATGTCGCCGAATTGCGAGAAGATGTCTTCCATAGACATGCCTCCGCCATAGCCTCCGCCACCCGAAGCGCCTCCTGCGCCGGCGTGCCCGAACTGGTCGTAGCGCTGACGTTTTTGCTCGTCGCTTAGCACGTCATAAGCCTCGGCGGCTTCTTTGAATTTTTCCTCGGCAGCCTTGTCGCCCGGGTTTTTATCGGGATGATACTCTATCGCTTTTTTACGATATGCCTTTTTTATTACTTCCAGCGTTGCATTTCTTTCAACGCCGAGCACTTCGTAATAATCTCGTTTTGCCATGTCCGTATTTTTCTTTTCCTTCTGTTTTTCTGATTATTCGCCTACTACAACTTTTGCGTGGCGAATTACTTTACCATATAGCGTATAGCCGGTTTGCAGCGTGTCTATTACTTTTCCCTTCAGGCCAGTCTCCGGCGCGGGTATGGTGGCTACCGCTTCAAACATTTCGGTATCAAAGGGCTGGCCCGAAGCGTCGATGGGCTTCACTCCCTGACGGGTAAGGTAGGCCGAAAACTTATTATAAATAAGCTCAACTCCTTCTTTTACAGCGTTAATATCTTCGACCGCCTGTATATTTTGCAAGGCCCGTTCAAAATCATCCAATACGGGGAGCAGGTCTGTAAGGGCAGCCTCGCCTCCGGTTTTAATCAGGTCTGCCTTTTCGCGGAGCGTACGTTTCCTGTAATTGTCAAACTCTGCCATCAGGCGCAGGTGCGAATTACTTAACTCATCGTATTTCTTTTGAAGCGATTCACTTTCGCACGACAAATTGTCATCCCCGGACGGTTCTTCTGCCGTATTTTCTGCCGTGTCCTGTACATTTGTCGCGTCTTCGCCGTTCGTAAACTCATCTTTCTCTGTAAAATCCATGTTCTCTTTATCTTCTTTAGCGCTCATGATCTGTTATTATAAACGTTTACACATTATTTTCTGTTTGTTAGAATAATAAATGCCTATCAAATATGTTGCCAAAACGGAAAAAAATACTATCTTGCCGTTGTCTTGCCGGTATTATGGAGTAACAGCGGCTAAGAGGGGTTTTTAACAAAAAAGAAAGGCGTGGGGATATTTCGTAAAAGTAGTGGCAGGGTACAAATTTATTCGAACCGGAGAATTATCGGAGAAACATCGGAGGAATATCGGAGGAACATCGGAGAAACATCGGAGGAATATCGGAGGAATATCGGAGAAACATCGGAGAAATATCGGAGAAACATCGGAGAAACATCGGAGGAATATCGGAGAAACATCGGAGGAATATCGGAGAA
>JAITRG010000286.1 GCA_031288515.1 Tannerellaceae bacterium | reverse complement strand
AAGGAAAAGATTTCTTCTTCCGACATACTGGAACATACGGCGGACTATATTTATATATCCGGCAACGAGAAAGAAGAAGCCGGGGATGATTCCGGCGTCTTCGGCTTTTGACAGGGTGCGGCAACAGTCAAATCACAAAAGATTGACGCCGGGATGAGGCTTGAACCTGCGGGAAAGCCCGTTGCCTGCGCGGCATTGTTGAGTTCTTTGGCAGCCGTATCGAACTGGCGGATTGCCGGGGATAAGGGGAAAAAGGGTTGCCCCGGTAAAAAAAGGGTTGCCCCGGCAGCGGCAACCCTCGCATAACCTTAACCAGCACGTATGAAAAACGTTTTCTTTTTGTTTTATATGATAAATATAGCGTATAGTTTGTACCGGCTGTTATCAATATTGATGAAATAGTTGTCGTTTTTACAAAAATCATTCCTGTTCAGGAGAATTGCAAAAATACCGTCCCGTTTCTCATGGAAATAGTTTCGCAGGAAAATTTGTTTATTATTTGGAAAGTATATTTATTTGCATATCAATAACTATTTAAAACAATTGTAATATGAAAAAGATCGTTGGAATTGCGCTGGTTTTTTTAATGACGCTCATCATTATTCCGGTTAATGCGCAAATTGGTTTCGGAATAAAGGGAGGCGTGAATATTTCGTCGGTACATTTTAATAATGAGATTGTAAGTTCAGACAATATTACGGGTTTTAATATTGGCCCGATGGTTGAGATAATGGTTCCTTACGTAGGAGTAGGGGTCGACGCTGCCATTCTGTATTCCCAGAAAGGGATGGCGGCCCTGACTACCGACTATATCGATGTGCCGGTTAATTTCAAATGGAAGTTTGGACTCCCTGTAATAAAAGGTTATTTTGCGGCAGGCCCATATGTCGGTTTTAAAATAGACGGAGAAAAAATCTGGAAGATACCCGCTAAGGTTAATACCGAACTTGAAACGAAATCTTTTGCCGCAGGAGTAAATGTTGGACTGGGGGTAGAAGTTCTTAGACATATTCAAGTCGGATTTAATTACGGATTGGGTTTGACGAATAATTATAGCGGGGCATATATTGAAGACAAACGTATTGAAGGCAAACAGCGCGGATGGGCTATTTCGGCAGCGATTCTATTCTGATTACTACCGGATATGAAGTACGCGGACGTAATACTCCCCCTGCCGTTGGAAAACAGTTATACATACAGTATCCCTTCCGATTTGGAGAAAGCGGTTGTGCCGGGTTGCCGCGTTCTTGTTCATTTCGGGAAAAGAAAATATTATACGGGAATTGTAATGCTGGCGCATGAGCGTTCTCCTGATTCCGGGTTTGAAATAAAAGAGATATACGCGTTACTGGATGCAACTCCGATACTCAGGCGCCCGCAATTACGTTTCTGGCAGTGGATAGCGTCTTATTATTTATGCAAGCTGGGCGATGTATATAAGGCTGCCGTACCTGCCGGATTGAAATTAGAGAGCGAAACGGTTGTCTACTGGAACGAACTGTTTGAAACAGACGCCCCCTTACGGCGGAATGAACAATCGGTAGCAGACGCCTTTGGCGCAAAAAACAAATTAACCATTTCCGAACTGGAAAAGAAAACAGGTTTGCGAAATGTCGTGTCTGCCGTAGCATCGCTCATGGCTCGTGGAGCGGTAAAGATAGATGAAGAAGTAAAACGTGGCTTTACGCCCAAAATGCAAACGTTTATTCGTTTGGCTGCATGCTGTCATGATGAATCAAAACTGCAGGACGTTTTCCAGGCATTAAAACGGGCTCCTAAACAGGAAGCGCTATTACTTCATTACTTGGATATCAGCCATGCCTTAAATCCTTTGCTGGCGCAGGAACTGAGCAAAAAAGAACTTATAGGCAAAAGCGGCTCTAATGCTTCTATAGTAGATGTGCTGATAAAGCGGGGAATACTTGAAAGCTATGAGAAGGAAGTCGGCCGGCTGCAGGTATCTGTTTGCCGGCTGCAAGCGCTTGCTCCTTTAACTGCCGGCCAGAAGAAAGCGTACCATGAAATTCATGACGCTTTCAAAACCAGGGACGTTTGCTTGCTGCATGGCGTGGCGTCCGGCGGGAAAACAGAAATATATACCTGTTTAATAGATGAAGTACTTAAACAGGGACGCCAGGTTCTTTACCTTTTGCCCGAAATTGCCATAACAACTCAAATCACCGAACGGCTGGCCGGATTGTTTGGCGATAAACTGCTGGTCTATCATTCGAAATTTTCGGATAACGAAAGAGTGGAGGTTTGGAACAAATTGCTTTATGACCGTACGCCCAGGCTTATTCTTGGCGTACGCTCTTCTCTTTTTCTTCCTTTCAACGATTTGGGATTGATCATTGTCGACGAAGAACATGAGAATACCTATAAGCAGCAGGAGCCTGCTCCCCGGTATCATGCCCGTAACGCCGCTATTATACTGGCCAGTATGCACGGGGGAAAAACCTTATTAGGCTCGGCTACTCCTTCCATTGATTCGTATTATAATGCAACAACCGGAAAATACGGATTGGTGGAACTGACTGCCCGTTTCGGCGAATGTCTGCCGCCTGAAATTATTCCCGTAGACATTAAAGAACTGAAACGGAAGAAAATAATGAAAGACACGCTCTTTTCTCCTTTATTAGCCCGGCAGATACATACAGCGCTGGAAAAGGGAGAACAAAGCATCCTTTTCCAGAATCGCCGGGGCTTTGCGCCTGTGATAGAATGCAGGGCGTGCGGCTGGGCGCCTCATTGCATGAATTGCGACGTGAGCCTGACGTATCATAAATATCATAACCGGCTCGAATGTCATTATTGCGGATACAGGGAGCCGCTACCCGCACAATGCCCTCAATGCCAAAGTACGGAATTGAAAATGATGGGCTTTGGTACGGAGAAGATAGAAGAAGAAGTAGCCTCCCTGTTTCCTTCTGCGAGAGTGGAACGGCTGGATTTTGATTCGGCCAGAACCCGTAACGCGTATGAACGGATTATCTCCGATTTTGAAAAAGGGAAAACAGACATATTAATAGGAACCCAAATGCTGTCTAAAGGGCTGGATTTTGCTAATGTGGGGGTAGTAGGGATACTTAACGCGGACAGTTTAATGAACTATCCCGATTTCCGCGCTCACGAACGGGCTTTCCAGTTGATAGCGCAGGTAAGCGGACGTGCCGGAAGAAGGGATAAACGCGGCGTCGTAATACTGCAAACATCGCAGCCGGAACATCCCATTATCCGTATGGCGCAGCAATTTGCTTATAAAGAGATGGCAAGTCTCCAGCTTAGCGAGCGGAGCATGTTCCGGTATCCGCCCTGTTACCGGTTGATTGTCGTGACGCTTCGCAGCCGGAATGAGTCTGTTCTGGAAGAGATGTCGGCATTACACGCGAATACATTACGCGCCCGTTTCGGAGAACGGGTATTGGGGCCGGTTATTCCGCCGGTTACAAGAGTACAGACGCTTCATGTCAGAAAAATCCTTCTGAAAATAGAAACCGCGGCAGCTATTGCTCCCGTACGCAAAATAATAGAGAGCATCCATGCCGAGATGCAGGGATACCCTCCGTTTAAGCAACTGTTAGTCCACTATGACGTAGACCCGGTATAGCAATACGTTCAGCCGCTTACCTTTTGGCGCTTACGCCTGTAAACTCAATAAGCTGCGCAGTAACCGTTATCTTTTTTTTATAGTAAACAGGAGGAAGAATGGAGAGAGCGTGTTCCTCGACAATTTCATTCACCAAAGCGCGCGATTTTCCTGTCATATCGGCCTGTTCGAGTATTTGCGCTTTTGCGTCGGCAATCAGAGCGCTTTTCGACATACCGCCTATTCCAAAAATATAAAAGGTCTCGGCAGTACCCTGAACATTAGAAACTACGCGGAAATTCCGCTCCGACAGTATCACATTG
>JAITRG010000252.1 GCA_031288515.1 Tannerellaceae bacterium | reverse complement strand
TTTCATAAGCGCTATCCAGTATTTTTTATCTATATACGTTGTGCAAAGATAACCAAAACTAAATGATTTTACCCAATCATAGTTGAACGGTTTCTCATTTGGTACAGGTATGTTATCTTTGTTTGCATAAACAGACAGCAACATGCAGCGTAGTCGGAGAATCACTAGCGGCTTGTTCCCTGTAAGATAACCTGGCTTCTGTGGCTTGCGACCCGATATCATGGAGGCAGACAGGGTTGTCCAATAGCTAAGCAGTCCCCGGTTAGAAAAACAGAACCCCTCGTCGCCCCCAGAGCATTCCGCTGTCTTTAAACAATAAAACAAAGATATGTCAAAAAAGGAGAATGACAAGCGCAGGGAAGTCTCAGAGCAGGTCGACGCATCTAAAAAAGCTATGATATTCGTATAAGAGTGTTATCTTTCAGCTCCAAAACCAAAAAGTACAAGAAAATGGAGAGTCCGCTTAGTTATTTTTCCACCTTTATACTGCGCGCGGGATGGTTTTGTGCATTGCGGATTGAGGCCGAAGGCGTCAGCGCTTAACGTAATGGCATGGGGGATTTTTGTGCCGGAAATCGCCGCCGGCTTTTTCACTGCGATGAATTGTGTGCGGGAAACTTTCGGCGGCTTTTTCACTGCGGTGAATTGGGGCAAACGAAAGATGGACGGCCTTACCTCAAATGAAGCAAGGCCGTCCATCTTCGTTTTATCCCCTCCGGCAATCAGGATTCCGCTACGCCGGTTTCATTGCTTTTTGGCCCGTTGCGCCGGGATGTTGCGGTATCGCTTCGTCGTCCGGGCTTGCCGGATTTGCCGCCACAAAACTGTCCCGTGCGCAGTATAAGTATCGGTTAATTTTCTTCTTTCATACAACAAAAGTAGAAATCTAACCTCAGCTTTTATCCCGCTGCAAGCTTAAGGATAAGAGCGGAAAGCCCGCAGGGAGCCGCAGGCGAGTGGTGGGGACTTGGAGCGGATAGCCCCCGACCGGAGGGAGGGGCACGCTCTGCTCATGGCTTAACGGAACGGCATTGAATTAAAAAGTCAGTTCCAGCCTGCAGTTATAATCATTCCCTTCCTGTCCGTATACAAAACTGTATTTTCCGGGATAAAGGAGGTTTAAACGCTTACGCAGGTTTGCCAAACCGATGCCCGAACCGCTTTGGTCGGTATCATCCTTCGGGAAGCAACTGTTGCGGATACGACAGATGACTTGCTTGCTGTCGGCGGCTATTTCAATCTGTATGAAGGAAGGTTTATTATTGCTTACGCCATGTTTAAAGGCATTTTCTACCAGTGTGATAAATAATAATGGAGCGATTAACGTATCGGGCGAGGCGGTTTGTATTTCCGTTTTCAGTCCGGCATGTTTGGGCAGGCGGATACGCATCAGTTCCACATAGTTGTGCAGGAAGTCCAGGTCTTTCCCTACGGCAACATACGACTCGCTGCTCTCATACAGCACATACCGGAGCAGGCGGCTCAGGTCGTGCACAGCTTCCTGCGCCTGTTCCGGGCTGATGGCTATCAGGCTATAAATGTTATTCAGCGTATTGAACAGGAAATGAGGGTTAAGCTGGCTTTTCAGGTTCTGTAATTCGGCTTCCGTGCGGCTCTTTTCCAATTCTGCCCGTTCGGTTTCCATTTTATACCAACTGTTTGTCATTTTAAGCGCTACGCTTAGCGCGGCAGTGAACAGGTATTTAATAAAATCGAAAAGAATAAACATGGCATAAAGCTGCCGGGAAGGCTCGTCATGGCGAGGGTTCCGCGTTCTTCCTTCAGGTTCGGGAATCTGCTCCATTATAAAATAGACTACTATAGTCAATGCAATAAACAGCAGGAAATTGCTTAACAAATACCATTTAGTCTGGCGGGTAAACAAAAAGCGTTTTATCAGATAATAGTAGTTGGCATAAAAAACAAGGATGATACCCAATAATATCGTTACAAAACGAAGATAGTCGCTCCAACCGATGCTTTCCGAATTTCTGCCGGAAAACAAAAACGGGAAGCAGAACGATAATCCCCATATGATAACATGCATAAGCCCTCCCAATTGCCTGGGATGGCTTGTTAATGCCGGTATCGGCTTATGCTGTAAAGTTTCGTTCTCTTTCATCCGGCAAAGATATGTTTTATTCAAAACGAATCGCTTCTATAGGGTCTAATTGTGCAGCCTTCTTCGCCGGATACCAACCGAAGAAGATACCTGTAACGGTACATACGCCAAACGAGAGGATGATGCTCCAGGATTGTATATATATCGGGAAATTAGCGCCGAATTTAATAAGTAACGCCATAATAACCCCGAAGACGACGCCTATCAGTCCGCCGGTTACGCTAATCAGAACGGATTCGATCAGGAATTGCGCAAGAATATCTATCCCCTTGGCTCCGATACTCATTCGCAGCCCGATTTCACGCGTACGCTCCGTTACCGATACATACATGATATTCATAATTCCAATTCCTCCTACCAATAAGGAGATACCGGCCACCGAGGCCAGGAGAATCGTCAGTAAATTCATCGTAGAGGTCATCATCGAACTAAGCTCTTCCATCGAACGGATGGTGAAGTCGGCGGCGTCCTCCGGTTTCAACTTGTGGTTCCGGCGTAGAATTTCTGCGATTTCATCGATAGCTTGCCCAGTATATTCTTCTTTTATGGCCGAAGCGTTGACGCCTTGCAGATGGGTAATGGCCAGGACGCGCTTTTGAATGGTTGTAAACGGAGCTAAAATAATGTCGTCCTGGTCCATTCCCATGCTGTTATACCCCTTGCCGGTGAGCACGCCTATAATGGTGAATGGTATTTTATTGAAGCGGATAACTTTCCCCACCGGGTTTTCTCCATTCGTAAATAACTCGTCGACGACGGTTTTTCCCACCACGCATACCTTCGCTGCGCTGGCAATATCCTGTTCGGTGAACATGTTCCCATCGTTTACGCTGTAACGCCGTATCTCCAGATAATCCTGGTTTACGCCATAGATGGTACCGGGTTTGTTGTTGGCTCCGTAAATCACCTGCCCGCTACTGTTTACCGTAGGCGAGACAGCCGCCAGGAAACGCGTTTCATCCGTTATGTTCCGGTAGTCGGCAAGTTTTAATGTTTCCATGGCCGAAGCGCTCTGGCGTACGCCGCCACGCATATCGGCGCCCGGTTGTATCATTATCATATTCGAGCCCATTTCACTGATTTGCGACTGGATGCTTTTCTTCGATCCCTGTCCGATAGCAAGCATGGTAATAACGGAAGCTACTCCGATAATAATCCCAAGCATGGTAAGGAAACCGCGCATCTTATTGTTGGCAAGCGCCTTCAAGGCTATTTTAAATAAATTTGTTATATTCATGTTCTTTCAGTTAATCGTTTTCTACCGGTAGTTTGGCAAGGGCGTCGGTTGCCGAATGTATATTTTCATTCGTTGTATCCGCCACTATGCGTCCGTCTTTCAGTAAGATATTCCGGCTGCTGAACAGGGATATGTCGGAATTATGCGTTACGAAAATAATCGTCCGCCCCTGGGCATGCAATCGTTGGAAAAGTACCAGGATGTCGTAGCTGGTGCGGGTATCCAGGTTTCCGGTCGCTTCGTCGGCCAGAATAACCGCCGGGTCGTTTACTAATGCGCGGGCAATGGCTACACGCTGCATCTGCCCTCCCGACATCTGGTTGCTTTTATGGTTCAGGCGGTCGCCCAATCCTACGGCCTTCAATGATTCGATTGCTTTCTGTTTGCGTGCCGACGCGCTAACCGCCGGGTTATATATCAGAGGCAACTCTACATTCTCGATGGCCGTTGTTTTAGGCAGCAGGTTATAGCTCTGGAACACGAAACCTATCTTTCGGTTGCGCAGTGTGGCGCGGGCGTTTTTCCCCATTGTCCGCACAGGCGTACCGTCCAGATAATATTCGCCCCGTGTCGGCGTATCCAGGCAGCCCAGCGTATTAAGCAGCGTGCTTTTCCCCGAGCCGGACGTTCCCATGATGGTGACGAACTCTCCTTCGGATATGCTGAAGGATACGTCGCGTAAAGCGTGAACCACTTCGTTTCCTACATGGAAGTCGCGACCTATATGTTCTAATCTGATGATCTCTTTCATTCGTTTCTTATTTACCGGTTGCCGTTACCATTGCCATTACCGTTGTTTCCGCTCCGGTTCCGGTTTTCCGGAGGGCCCGGCATAAACGGGCTTCTTTCACCCTGTCCGGCTGCTACGGCCGGGCCCGTTACGGTTAATTCCAATACAATTTCCTCTCCGTCGGTAAGCCCGTCGGTTACTTCTACTACATTCAGGCTGGATGTTCCTACGGATATTTGTTTCGGTTTCAGGGTATTTCCTTCCCGTTTCCATATGATTCGTTTTCCCGGATCCGTTTCCATATTCGGATTTTCCACCAGGATATGCATGGATTCGAGCATTTCGGCGTCAGGAATAAACCGTAAGGCTTTACTTGGCACTGCGAGCACATCCTGCCGTTCGAGCGTATAAACGGTCACATTAGCCGTTAATCCCGGTTTGAGTTTCAGGTCGGGGTTATAGGCGCTGATCACTACCTCGTACGTAACTACATTCGATGTGGTGGTTGCTTCGAGCCGTACCTGCGTTACCTTTCCTTCAAACACATCGTTCGGATAGGCGTCTACCATAAATTTCACATGCTGGCCCTCTTCCACCTGGCCTATGTCTGCCTCGTCCACATCGGCTATTACGCGCATTTGCGTAAGGTCGTTGGCAATCGTGAATAACGTTGGGGTGCTAAAGCCTGCGGCTACCGTCTGGCCTTCTTCCACGGCGCGGTTAATTACTACGCCGTCGATAGGGCTGGTAATGATGGCATATTCGAGGTTGCGGCGAACTCTTGTCATATCGGCCACATTGCTCCCATAGTTATTCTTTGCCTTTTCGTAATTGTAAGTGGCTGTTTCGTATTCCGTATCGCTTATCAGTTGTTTTTCGTAAAGCGTTTTACTGCGCGCATAGTTTCGCTGCTGGTATTCAAATTCCGTCTTGCTGCTTGCCAGTACGGCTTCTTTGGATTGAAGTTCGGCTTCCAGGTTCACCTTATCCATTTCGGCAATCAGTTGCCCCCTCTTCACTTCGCTGTTGAAATCTACGTATATTCTGTTGATGATACCCGATACCTGCGTGCCTACTTCTACCTTTACCACCGGTTCTACCGTGCCGGTTGCGGTAACGGAATTAGAGATCGTGGTGCGGCTGGCTTGCACCATTTGCAGGCTCAGCATGTTTTCAGATGATTTTCCCATGAAAAAAAACAGGCAGGCAGCGCCTATGGCCACAACTGCCGTGCCAATCATTATTTTCTTACTCTTTTTCATATCTATGTTTATTTATTTTACCGGTTAATAGTTTACGTCAATGGGTTTCTTCTGATAAATATTGAGCAACTGCATACTCATAATCGACATGTATTTGGATTGAAGCTCCTGTTGCCGGGCATTCAATAAATTGTTTTTCTCGGTAAGCAATTCCAACGTATTTTTCATACCGAGAAAGAATTGTTCTTCCGTTAGTTTAAAACTTTCTTCAATGTATTTCACGCGTTCTGCAGCCGAGAGGTATTCATTCTGCGATGAAGTGGCGTCCAGATAGACGCCTTCTACCGTCCGGAGTAAGGCTTTCTGCGTGTTGAGTAATTCGAGCCGGCTGGCGGTAAGCGCATATTTCGCCTTATTAACAGCCGTCTTGTTATCGCGGTTGCTATAGACGGGGATGCTTACGGCGAGGCCGATGCTCCGGTTGAACCTGTCCCATATCTGATTTGTAAAAGCATAACTGCCGGAAGCGTGCCCGGTTCCTATGCCGGCATTGAGAGAGAGTGCGGGATAATAGCCTGCGCGCGCCTTCTTTATTTCCAGTCCGGCAATATCGATGCTTAATTCGCCGCTTCTCACCTCAGGCATCACAGCCAGCGAAGCGGCATAAACAACTTCTTTCGGAGGAAGCGGCGCCATCACATCATTGTCTGTTAATTCAGGTATATCCAACAGCATTTCTTCCGTAATATCAAGCTCAAGCAGTTGTTTGAGCTGCAATTTGTAGTTGTCCAGATTTGTTTGCGACGCCACTAACTGGTATTTATCCGTACTGTACTGGCTTTCCATCTGAGCAAGGTCTACTTTTGATATAGAACCCGCTTTGAATAATTCTTCCGCCCGGTCGCGTTGCGCTTTGGATACTTCTACCGTATTTTCATTGATACTTACAGCCTCACAGGCATATAACGCCTGCATATACGATTGTATCAGGGCTATCCGGATGTCGTTTTCGCTCTGTTCCACGCTCAGCGCGTTTACTTCGTCATACAATTCCTGCTGTTTGATCGTATTGCCGCGGCGGTTGCCATCGAAGAGCGTCCAATTGGCATTTACGCCATAATTACCGGTATAGCTATTGTTCGTAGCTGCCTCCCCCGAAGGATAATTCACGAAATTCTGCGATACAGACGCCGAAAGAGAAGGGAATAATTTAGCCTTTGCATTCCGGGTATCTTCTTCTCCCGACAAGAAGACGACTTTGCTTTTTTTCACCTGGATATTATGTTCCGAAGCATAATTCAGGCATTCTTTGAGTGTCCATTGTTTCTGCCGGCTTTCCTGAGCATAAGCTCCTGCGCCGCCCAAAAGCAACAGGGTGAGTAGTACTAAAGGGATTTGTCTCATATTGCTTTTAATTTGATAGCCTGTTAATGAAAACAAAACTACTGCCCCCCGCCCCCGTATGCCAAATAATATCCATATAAGGGAAAGAATAATAGACGAATCTTCTTTTTCAGTCGATGAAAATAAAATCAACGCGCCATCGGTTACGGATCGACGCCTGGGCGTCAATCCGTAACCGAATAACATTGCCTTGCCGGGGCTTTTGTTTGATTCTTTTATTTGTCCGAAAGAAAGCGAGGTTCGTCTAAAGCCGGAAACCGATGCGGAGGCCGGCTGTGAGGGTAAAGCCCCGGTAGCTTAACTTGTTGAGATAGTTGTGAGGATAGTATTTATCCTTATTGTAAAAGGAATAGACATAACCGATACCGATATAGCCGTCTATCAGGAAACGTCTCGCCGGACGGGTCTGGATACCTGTACAAAAATTCGTCCCGATCCGGTTGAAATACTGGCTTGCTTCGTACTGTTCCCATTGCGGTTCATAATAGGTCAGGCCGTTTTCCACATAACTGAGGTACCGGACGCTCTCCGTTCTGTAATCTATATTGAAATGGGAGGAAGACAATCCGCCGGACACATACAGCTTCCGGCTCCTGAAAGGGAAGTATTTATAGCTGACCTCCAGGCCGGCGCCCCAAGCCTCGTTGAGCGGGAAATCCGACAGCATCCATACGTTCCACAGACTGTTCTCGTCTTCCACATAATATCCGATGGCGCTTAGCTGCAACCAATGGCTGGGGTTTTTCAACTGTCTTTCGTAATCGACGCGAAATCCGTTGTTCAGCCAATAGAAGGGCTGGATGGCGAGGGCGTTCCTGAATGTCTTTTCCGTTTCATCCTGCGCTCCGGCTTCCCGGGAGACGAGTATGCACACGGCAGTAAAGAGAAGAAGGAAAATGTTTGCTTTTCTTTTCATATGAGAGGTCTGTCATTTCGGTGATACTTCTATTTTACTTAAAAAGGATAAGGCTTCGCCTGTGTAATCAAACTGATAAAGCCCGTTGGCGCCTGTCAGCAACAGGACGCCGTTCAGGGGAATTACGTCGTAGGCGTCGATTCCTTTCGCTTCTGGGATATCGGTTATATCATCTATCCAGAGCGGTTTGACGGGATCGCTTACATCGTACACCTTCAATCCGTTGTCGCATAAAAAGAGTTTATTGCCGTCGACTCCCAACCCTCTGGGCTGTTTGAAGCCGGTTTCCGTATGTATCAGCCGGGGATTGCCGAGGTCTGAAAGGTCGTATACCCGCAACTCATTGCTGGAGCGTCCGCACCAGTAGTTCTCCGAGTTGAGGGTGACGTATGCATAGCTGCCGGAAGCCACTACGGGGTCGCAGGCCGTAATATGCGAAACATGCGCCCACTGCTGCGGGAACTCCGGCCGCGCGATGTTGAAAACATACATTCCCGTCTGCGAACCCAGAAACAGCAAGGTATCCATCGGGAATATCGTTTCGACGCCAAAATCCAGATACTGTTCTTTGCCTTGCAGGTATTGCGGCGCTTCGGGCGTTGAAATATCAAACGTTTTCAGCGTACTGTGATCTACGGTATAGAGGTAATTGCCGGACAGTGCAAACCGTGCCATGGAGCCGCCCTGTCCGATGCTTTCTCCCGGAGCGGCAAGACCTTCGCTGCCTGAAGTCCCTGCCTCACAACCCCAGAGCAGGGCCAGAAGCGGGAATATAAATAATACATTTAAGCGTTTCATCATTCGTCTGTTTTTAAATTACTGATTCTTTTTCCATTCAACAATGACCATGTCTTCCTCTTTGATGCCGGAATAATATGAATTATCAGGCGCGATGGGTTCGGGAAAAACGTTCTTCACCCGTTGGCATACTTGCCCGGCAACTAAATCGAAAGCCACCAGATCCACCGCATTGTCGAGATACAGGATATGCTCTTTCACAGCCATGTCCAGACATCCCGGCGCTACGATAAAACCCTCTGCCACGGGATGCGCCGGGTCGGTGTTGTTGATAATGTGTACCCCTTTATAGCGTTCATTGATATAGATATAAGGCGGTTTGCAGTATATCTTTCCGGGATTCGTCAAAGCCCGTTCCCCCTGCTGGAAACTCACGGATTTCTCCAGGTCGCCCCGTTTCATAAACACCGGCTTGTATTCTCCCCGGTAAATCATATCCCCGTAGTACGCAGTCGATGTATTCATAAAGGCGAACAGGAGCATAACTAAAATCAAGAAAACATTCTTCATCTGTTTATTGTGTATTGATTGTTCATATTATCATAAAAGATGCATCCCGGCATTATTATGCTGCATACAGGCGGCTGCAAAATGACAACGGATAAGACGCTTACTGCATTTCTTTCGCTTAATGACATGGGGATTGAAGGGAAGAGGGGATGATCCGCTCATCTAATTACTTTTTTCACCTCTTCTTTCAGCCTTCAGCTTTGTTGCAAAGGATTGGTTTACAGGATGAAAATCCTGAAATAAGACTGTTCAGCTTCCTTTCAGGGAAACCGGAAGAGAGGGATTTATTCCATAAAAAAATCATTATACAGTCTTCAGTAAACCAATATAATGCCTTCAGTAAACCATTCCATACTCTTTACCAAA
>JAITRG010000185.1 GCA_031288515.1 Tannerellaceae bacterium | reverse complement strand
GTACCTGTCCCGGATGAGGCGCTTCCGTCTTCTGCTCCAAGCATGGCCCTTGCATTGGCAATACCGAAGTCGGCTACTTTGGCTTCTCCCGTTTTTGAGAGCAGGAGGTTATCGGGCTTTACGTCCTGATGAATCAACTGCTGTTCGTGGGCATAATGCAGGCCGCGGGCGAACTGGATGGCAATATCCAGGATGCGTTCCGACACGGTTTCGTTATTTCCGTCATACAATGTGCCGTTGTTAATAGCCCCTTTCAGACTCCCGCCGTCCATCCATTCGGAAAAGATGGAAGGAATGCCGCCTACCTCGCGGACGTAATAGCAGGACACGATATGCGGATGAAGGCCCAGGTTTATCCAGGCGTCGCATTCATGGATGAAGTCCTGTTTCTGGGCTTCGTTCTGAAACAACTTCTTTTGGGGCTGTTTCATCGCCAGATCGACATTCCATCCCGTGTGGCGGATGCGGAACACCCGCCCCATCCCGCCGTAAATGGGATCGGATTCTACCCTGTACAGGCCGAGGATGGTAGCGCCTTTTTCGATGAGAACGTCTTCGGCAGATACGGCATTGTTTTCTGTTGTAACGCCTTTTTCGATAGGAACGTCTGCGGCGGATACGGCATTGTTTTCTATCGTAGCGCCATGAACAGCCTGGGTTGCGGCTACCGTCGTACCGTTTCCTGATACTGTGGCGTTATCCTTTCCCAGGATTGTGCCGTTGTCCTTTCCCAGGATTGTGGCGTTATCCTTTCCCAGGATTGTGGCGTTGTCCTTTCCCTGTTGGGTAAGGTACTGATGATGGATGGTTTTATCGTCGTTTTTCATATCGTTATCCTGCTTGTTTTATTTGCCGGAGGGGAGAATAGTTTACCTGTTCATTTTAAACATTCCATACAGATTCAGAATCGTCCAAATCGTTGAGATGACAGCGCATATGGCGAATATCCACCAGAAGACGGTATAGGCCGCAGTGTGGAGGGGCGCTTGCAACAAACGATCGTCAAAGATGGATAAAATGCAGTTGCCGATAAGATTGGAGCCATGCCAGAGGCCCCTGAGCCAGCCCGCTTCAATGGCGGGGTCGATATGACATAAAAAATACGAGACCGACAAGCCGACGGCCGTGCCGAAAAGACTGGATGTAATAAGACATCCCTTGGGTAGTTCATTAGCTTCCATACAATAAAAGTTTAGATGGTGAATAAATATCAGATGGTGAATAAATAAGAGTTATACGATTGGGTAGTTCATCAGGTTCCATACAATAAAAGTTTAGATAGTGAATAAATATTAGATGGTGAATAAATAAGAGTTATACGATTTTCAGGTAAACGACGGAAATGTTATCATCCCCTCCGCTTGCGTTAGCCCGTTCGATTAACCGGCTGCATATCCGTTCCGGGTTTCTGGAAGAGCGCATGATTCGCGGCAGAATTTCATCTCCCGTCATTCCGTAAAGGCCATCGCTGCATAAAAGTATCCGGTCGCCCGGTTTTACTTCGCAGATGAACGCTTCGGGCGTTGCGGGGACAGGCATACCGGCAAAACGCGTGAGGCTGCAACTGGATGGATGGCCGCGGGCTTCTTCTTTCGAGAGTTCGCCCTGTTCCACTAATATGGCTGCCACATTATGGTCGTGCGTGACTTGCCTGATATTTTTTTTATAACGGGGCAAGATATACCCGCGGCTGTCTCCCAGATTAACAAATACGGCATGGCTACCTGTCAGCCACACGCCCGACAGGGTGGCGCCAAAAGCGACTCTGCGCCCCTTGTTGGAGGTGTTGTAGATGGTGTCGCTTATCGTCTGCACCTGCTTTTCCAGGAGCGCGGCAACATACTCCGGTTGCGGGTTTTCCCTGCATTGGGGAACGAGGTTCTGCAGCATGCCCGGCAATATCTGCTTGATTATCCCGGAGGTTTTGCCGCCTCCGGACAATCCGCCCATGCCGTCGGATACGGCATAAAAGCCTGACCCGGGGCATAAAATCACTTCATCCTGGTTGGATGTACGCTTTTGCCCTGTGTCGACTGACGCCGCGGCAAGAAAGCCATGTTTAAAAAGTTCGGTATGAATCATAAAGCGTTTTCTATAGCTGTTTTTAATTCCAAAGCGCTCCGGACGCCGATGTTCGGCCTGTCGATAAGTGCCGTATCGATTACTGCCGCCAGCTTTTCCGGTATATTGGCATTGCGCCGTCTTATCGGGACGGCAGGGTCGGTAAGCGCCGCAAGGTAAGGGTCTTTTCCCCGAAAGTCCTTGGGATACGTTCCGGCGAGCATGTTATAGTAGCTGGCCGCCGCCGCCCAGACATCCACGTCGGGTTTGGCATAGCGAAAGTCGAGGATCTGCTGGCGGGGCATAAAAGGCAGCGTCCCGGCTATTTCGACTTGACCGGTGGTAGCGTCGTACTTTTCCGACCATTCAAACGCTCTGGCCAGTCCGAAATCGGCGACTTTAGCGACAGGGCGGGATGAATTGTCGGACAGGAAAATGTTGTCCGGTTTGAAATTCCGGTGAACGACTCCGTCTGCGGTCGCGGTTGTACCATTTAACGTAAAGGCCACCTGCGCATGATGGATGTAATGAAGGCCGTCCAGCGCCTGTAATATAATGTGGGTAGCCAGGTCGAGACTTACTATGCCGCCATTCTTTTTCATCAGGTCGAATACGCTTCCGCCCCGACAAAGCTCCATCAGGATAAAACAGGCGTCGCCGGACAGCCCGCAGTTAAACTGTCGCACCACATTTGTATGCTTCAACTGTCCGGCTATATGGGCTTCGCGTAAAAACAGCCGCCTGCTTTGCTTATCGGCAGCCGCTTCGGGCAGCATTAATTTGAGCGCCATCTGTTCGCCGGTTTTTTTCTCTTCCACCAGCCATACGACGCCCATTCCTCCGCGCCCAAGCTCTTTGATCTTGCGGTATCCTGCAATAATTTCCTTCGCGTCGTCCTTGCCTTTATCTGCCGCCTGCTGCAGTATAAAATCCAGTATCCTTACCGGGTCTTTAAGACATGCGGAACAGGCGTTGAGTTCCCCGGTCAGGGGGCCTCCGCAAATTTCGCACCTGTGGTCGTCCGGTTTTATTGTCGGGACGGTAGGCGCTTCTTCGCGCCTGCGGTCGTCCGGTTTTATTGTCGGGACGGTAAGCGCTTCTTCGCGCCTGCGGTCGTCCGGTTTTATTTCCAGGACGGTAAGCGCTTCTTCTTTTTGCTTCCGGGCTTTCCGGCAATCGGGGCAGACGGACAAACCGTCTTTATCCGTATATGCCGGAGGCTCTATTTCGCAAAAACATTCTGCACAGTATTGAGGGAAAACGACGTTCAGCGTAATCTCGCAGTCATGGCCCAGTCTCAGGCGGTCGCCCGCCTTCATGGGAAATTCGGCAGACGGCTGCTTCCGGGCTTCTTCGGCAGACATGCCCGTATCGCGCCGGCCCGTTATTTCTTCATTGAGATATGTTCCGTTAAGGCTACCCAAATCTCTTACCGTCACAGAGGGAAGGTCGACGGTTAACAGGCAGTGGCGGCGCGATACGGCTTCTTCGGGGAGCACAATATTGCAATCGCCCTGCCTTCCCACTACGAGGGATTCTTTTTGGCCGAAAGAGAATATTTTCCCCGAATGCTGGCCTTTCGTTACTTTTAATATGACTTTTGCCGGCATAGTTTTTAAAGTTTACTATGAATCATAAAGCGTTTTCTATAGCTGTTTTCAATTCCTTCGCGCTCCGGACGCCGATCTCCGGCCTGTCGATAAGCGCCGTATCGATTACTTTCGCCAGCTTTTCCGGTATACTGGGATTGCGCTGTCTTATCGGGACGGCAGGCTCATTAAGCGCCGCTATGTAAGGGTCTTTTCCCCCAAGATACTTGGGATACGTTCCGGTGAGCATGTTATAGTAGCTGGCCGCCGCCGCCCAGACATCCACGTCGGGTTTGGCATAGCGAAAGTTGAGGATCTGCTGGCGGGGCATGAAAGGCAGCGTGCCGGCTACCACGCCGCTGCGGGTATGCCCCGAAAGCCCTGCGGTTTCGAACGCTTTGGCCAGTCCGAAATCGGCTACTTTAGCGACAGGGCGGGATGAATTGTCGGACAGGAAAATGTTGCCCGGTTTGAAATCCCGGTGAACGATACCGCGTACCGTCCTTGACGTACCGTCGGCCAGCTCAGAGACCACCCTGGCGGCATGGGTATAAATAAGGCCGTCCAATATCTGTAATGTAATATGGGTAGCCAGGTCGAGGCTTAATTTGCCGCCATTCTTTGCCATCAGGCTGTCTACGCTTCCGCCCCGGCAAAGCTCCATCAGGATAAAATAGGTGTCGCCGGATTGCCCGCTGTTAAACTGTCGCACCACATTTGTATGCTTCAACTGTCCGGCTACATGGGCTTCGCGTAAAAACAGTTGCCTGTTTTTCTTATCGGCAGCCGCTTCGGGCAGCATTAATTTGAGCGCCATCTGTTCGCCGGTTTTTTTCTCTTCCACCAGCCATACGACGCCCATTCCTCCGTGTCCAAGCTCTTTGATCTTGTGGTATCCTGCAATTCCCTTCACCTCGTCATTGCCGTTGTCAGCCTCCAGCAGCAGAAATTCCAGTATCCTTACCGGGTCTTTAAGACATGTGGAACAGATGTTGAGTTCTCCGTTCAGGGGGCCTCCGCAGACTTCGCACCTGCGGTTGTTCCGTTTGGCCTTTTCTTCGGCTATACGGGCTGCTTCCTTTCTGCGTTCTTCTTCTTCTTCTGCCCTGCGTCTGGCTTCGAGCTTTTCCTTTTCGGCCAGCTCTTTCGCGCGTTTTTCGGCTTCGAGCCTTTCCTTTTCGGCTTTTTTCCTGGCCCGTTCATCGGCGGCGGCTTTTGCTTTCGCGGCTAATTCTTTCGCGCGTTTTTCGGCTTCTATCCGTTGCTGCTCCATTTCTCTGGCAAGCCGTTCGTCTGCCTCCTTTTTTGCCTTTTGTTCCAGGGCTTTGGCGTGGCAGGCGTGGCAGACGGGCAGATTATCCCCGTTCACATATCCCGGCTGCTCTATCTCGCACAAACATTCCGTACAGTATTGGGGGATAACGATATTCAGCGTAATCTCGCAGTCTGGCCCCAATCTCAGGCGGTCGCCCGTCTTCATGGGAAATTCGTCGTATGTCTGTTTCCGGGCTTCTTCAGCGGACAGGTCCACCCTGCGCTGGCCTATTTTTTCTTCATTGAGGTACGTTCCGTTGAGGCTGCCGAAATCTCTTACTACCACAGAAGGAGGGGCGACGTCTAAAAGGCAGTGATACCGCGATACGGTGGCGTCGGGGAGCACAATGGCGCAATCATCCAGTCGTCCCAGTATGAGGGTTTCCTTTTGATCGTAAGGAGGCAGTTCTTCTCCCGCACGTTTGCCTTTGCTGATTTTCAGTATGACTTTTGTTGGCATGGCATTGATTTTTTAGTTGTAACAGTTGTTAGTTGGATGTTTATTTTTGAACGGTCAGGGGTATCAGGTAAGCCGAATAATTATCTCTTGAGTTTTCGGAACAGATTTGTTTTATCTGTTTCATTTTTTCATCATCGGGAATGTCTCTGCTTATTATGTCCGCCAGCGTATCGTCGCTGATGCTTTCCGTAATACCATCCGTACAGAGGAAGAGGTAATCCCCCTCTTCGATATCCCGGACGACGGCGACTTCCGGCTGCATCAGCTTCAGGCTGCCCGGCTGTATCACCTGGGTGATAATATTATTCATGGGATGGACGCGCGCTTCTTCCAGCGTAAGGAGGCCTGCGTCTACCAGCGTCTGGACATACGAATGGTCTGTGGACTGGTAAATTATCCCGGCGGCTGGCCTTATCTGATAAATACGGCTGTCGCCTGTGTGCGCAAGCAGTATGGTATCGGCGCCGATGCTGGCCAGCGTCATCGTTGTGCCCATTCCTTTATCTTTACCGGCTTTTTTCACCAGCCGGTCCATTGCGGATATGGCCGATGCAATGGCGTTCATTACTTTTTGTTCCGTATCCGGTTCGTCGCCGTGTTCAGCCCAGTAGGCCGAGATAGCTTCTGTTGCGGTTTTACTGGCTACTTCGCCGTCTTCGTGCCCTCCCATGCCGTCGCAAACCAGGAATAGCCGGCCGGCTTCCGTTGCCGTTGCCGTTCCCGTTCCCGTTCCCGTTGCCGTTCCCGTTGCCGTTGCCGTTGCGGGAGCGGGATAAATGTAATCTTCGTTATTGCCGCGCAGCCCGATCTCGTAGCAGAATTGCGGTTTCCGTAAGTTGATGTTCATACTTCAGTGTTTTTTTTTATGTTAAATAATCTATGTCTTCCAATTTAATCAGTCCCTGCCGGAGCGCGTCTATAATTAATTCCAGCATGTTTTTCGAACCGGTATCCTCGATAAGTTTTTTCCGGCGCGACTTGATGGCCTCGATTCCCACGCAGGGCAGCCTGTCGGCTATTTCTTTGCTGGTGAATCCTGCCGCAACCAGCCTGATAAGCTGTATATCGTCGGGCTTGAGCTTGATGACGCCGTCTGCGTTTTTTTTTGCAAACATCATTGAATTTTTCGCCCCGAGTTTCTGGATGAGGCTCATGCGATAGATTCTGACCGTATCGGCGTCGATGTTTAGCCTGTCTGCAATTTTATGAAGCTCGTCTACAATTTCCCAGTTGGAGTAACCCTCCAGAAACAGTTTTTCGGCAAGTATCCTGAGATACCCTTCGACCGCTTCTTCGCTCAGGGTTTCGCCGTTTCCCGCGAGCGCCTGGGCGATAAGCTTCCTGCTCCAGCCGTCGACAGACGCGGCAAGCATGGATAGCTTTTCTATCAGCGCTTCCGTGCTGCCGCCATCTTTCCGCATCGACGCCAGTATCTCCTGTTCGAGCGAACGCAGCCATTCGGGAGGCGGCGGGGCGTCGTTTTTCCGGACGCCGATTTTGCTTCCTAAATAGATTTTGCCGTCTATCACGGCATTTAACCCGGTTATTAATTCTTCCGGCAAAACGTTTTTCCGGATAAAGCCCGACGCTCCGTTATCCATTGCGCGCCTGATGATGGAATATTCGTCGTCGTCCGTCAGCATCAGTATCTTTATGCCGGGATAATTCCCGCGGATTTCGGCGCAGAAGTCTATTCCGTTGCCATCCCGCATGGCCAGGCCGAGCAGAAGGATATGCGGGGCTTTTTTTTGCGCCAGCCTTTTCCTGCAATCGCCCAGCTTGTGGAAAGTAGCGGTTACGATGTGCATTTTTGATTTCCTGATCGTAGAGCAGAGTTTATCCGTTAATCGCTCGTCTTTACCTGTCGTGATGAATACTTCTATCATGTTTCGCTGGATTTAGGTGTTAATTCTTTCTATATTGCTCTGACAATGGGTTGTTTCCGTCGTAAAGGTATTGAATGTTTTTTTAATGTAAAGCCACCCAAAGAGTAATTTTTCGCGGTATCCTCCCTGTCGTTTCGTTTGCGTTACTTTTTTTTCCCTCTTACAATCCGTTTTCTGCTGGCTCTCAACCGTGATTCACGGTTTTGTCCCGACAATTGCTGGCTCTCAACCGTGATTCACGGTTTGGCGCCGGGAACTGTTGGCAGGCCGCCGTGATTCACGGTTTGGCGCCGGGAACTGTTGGCAGGCCGCCGTAATTCACGGTTTGGCGCCGGGAACCGTTGGCAGGCCGCCGTGATTCACGGTTTGGGGTTGGGAGAGGCGTTTGCATAAATCATGCGGAGTAACTGTTGCCGGATTTATGCCGGAGTAACAAAAGGATTCACCGGATCAATCTCATTTCATATCCTTTTTTCACCGCTTCGGCCGTGTTTCTGGCAGCGAGTTTGACGAGCAGGTTGCGGCGGTAAGTGCGGACCGTTTCCTCGTCGCGGTAAATAAGGTTTGCAATCTCTTTGGAGGTATAGCCTTCGGCGATGTATCCCAGGATTTCCTTTTCGCGGTTGCCAAGCCATACAACATCTTCGTTTTTCTTTTCTTTCAGAAGAATGTCTATTTCCTCGCATAAAAACGGTTCTCCCCTGCTTACCGTTTCGATACCGGCAAGCATTTCCTCGCTTTCGGCATTTTTCAGGATATAACCGAGCGCGCCGTTATGCAAGGCCCGTCTGGCTATGCTGAACTCTTTGTATGTGGTCAGCATGACGGTTTTCAGCCGGGGATGGTTTTTTGTCGTTTCGGCGCAAAAGTCTACCCCGTCGCCGTCGGGCAGTCCAATATCGAGCAGGAGTATGTCGGGCAGTCCTTTTTCCAGTCCGCGCCGGCAGGATTTCAAGTCGTAATATACGCCCGTAACCTGGGCTATCCCTGATTCGGCGATCAGTTTGCTCAGGCTTTCCACTACCATTTTATGGTCGTCGACAATTTGCAGGGTCACCATACTGATTTTTCGATTTTCAATTCGACAGTCGTTTCCGTTCCTTTGCCGGGCGAAGTGGACGTGTCGATTTTCCCGTTGCAGGAAGCTACCCGGTTGCGGATATTAGTTAATCCCATTCCATTTAAGGCGTTTTTTTCATTGTAGCCGCAGCCGTCGTCCGAAACGGTGAGCGTAACATACCTCCCGTTCTGTACCAGTTGCAGATTTATTTCTTTTGCGCCCGAATGTTTGACGGCGTTGTTTACCAGTTCGCCGGCGCAACAGTAAACGACATATTCCATTCGCGTGTCGATACGTTTTTCCTCGCCGAAAAAATGAAACTTGACGTTCGGGAACTGCGCGGCAAAATCTTCCAGCGCCACTTTCATGCCGAACCGGAGGGAAGAGGGCATAATGTCGTGAGCCGTTTCACGGATTTCCCTTATACATTTGTCTAATTTGTCGCGGACGTTTTGCAGAAATTCCGCCTGACTGCCAAGTTCTATTTTCACCGCTGAAAGGTTTCCGCTAAGGCGGTCGTGCAAGTCTTGCGCCAGGCGTGTCCGTTCCTTCATCTCGCCGTCCAGTACCGAACGGGTGGCAATTAACAGCCGTTCCTTCCGGGCGTTTCTTTTTGTCTGCCATAATACGAGCGCCAGAGCGGATACAGACAAGACGCCGGCAAGGGCAATCCATACGTACAGGCGCCGTTCCTTTTCCAGCGATGCGATGCGTATTTCTTTCTTTTCGGTTTCGTATCTTACTTCCATATCGGCCATCGTTTTCCGGCCTGTCCGGTCGATATGTCTTCGGACGAGGTCTCTGTACTTCCCGAAAAACAGTTCGGCGCCGGCTTTGTTTCCCATAGCGGTATACGACAGAATAAGCGTTCTCAGCAGATCGCTTCCCATGTTTATATCGGCAGTATCTGTTTCCCAGGCTTCGAGCGCGGCCGCTTCAGCTTCTTTGTAGCGTTTTTGAAAATAATAAGAACCTGAAATCGCGTTTAATGCCGCAACAAGCATTTTCGGATCGCCAAACTCCCTTGCCGCATGCAAACTTTCCCTTGCATAGCGAAAGGCGGTATCTTCGTCCTCCAGATAGTTGGAATAAATGGCTTTCAATGCCTGCGCCGTGGCAATCTGGTGGGCTTTATCCCCCAGACTGCGGGCGGCGTCGTACGCTTTCAATTCGTAATCCAGCGCCCGTTTTGCGTTCTCCTGTCGGTTTTCGGTAGCCGCACGCTTGTGGTATACGGCGCCAAGGTCGAAATACGCTTTCATTTTCCCGTAGGCGTCGTCGGTTTCTTCAGCCGCATTTTTCATTTTTTCCAGGTAAAAAACAGCCCTTTCGTCGTTTTCCATCGAACGATACATGCTGGCAATGTTTCCCATTGTCACAATACTGTTCTGTTTCCTGCCTGCGTTTTCATAAATAGACAAAGCGCTCTTGAAACAGTCTAAAGCCGGAATAAATTTCTCCTGACGGGCATATAAGACGCCTGTTCCCAGATAAGCGGATGCTTCCCGCTCCCTGTCTTTTATCTTTACGGCAAGATCGAGCGCTTTTTTCCAATAGACAAGCGCCGTATCATAGCTTGATTTCGTATTGTAAATCCTTCCAAAAGAGGCGTTGAATTTAGAGGCCATCGTTTTATCGCCTTCCTTTTCGGCAAGTTTTAATCCTCTGTCCGCATATATGGAAGCTTTCTCCAGGTCGGACAGAATATAGCTGTCAAACAGCTGGGAACAAAGTTCTATCCTCTCCCTGTTTGTCAGTTCCCGCGTATTTAACGCATTTACCAGTGAATCTGTATTATTCTGCTGCCCGGCAATAGATATGACCGGCAACAGCATTAAACCGATAAAAATTTCCCGTTTCATATTCTTATGCTGTTACAGGAGGTAAAGGTACGTCATATTCTTATCCTTTCCTATCCTCCAAAAGGGTGAAAGTTACTGTGCCGATGCGTTTTCACCCTTTTGGAGGATTGACGGGCGTCAGCGTTTCCAATACTTTTGCCTTTAATTTTCAATAACGTCCTAAAATATATTTATTATGAAAAAGGTTTTGCTAATCGCTTTAATAAGCATGGCCGCGGGAACTTTTTCCTGCTCGAAAGACGATCCGGTAGACGAAACGTTTTATACCGTCAGCTTTGATGCAGATGGAGGCAGGCCGACGCCTTCATCCCAACAGGTAAAAGGAGGCGATATGGCCGTCGCCCCTGCGACTAATCCCGCCAGGACGGGTTATATATTTCTTTTCTGGCGTTTGAGCGGCGCTTCAACCGCCTACGATTTCCGGACGCCGGTGAACGGCGACGTAGCCCTCGCAGCCAAATGGCAGGAGGAAGCTGCCGTCGAATACTGGCAGGTTACGTGGAACCTGAACGGCGGGGCATGGCCTTCGGGCGATAACCACGCCACGCAGGTAGCGAAAGGCGGTACGCTTGCCGAACCTGCCGCGCCGGCAAAATCAGGCAGCGCTTTCGACGGATGGTATAAAGAAGCGGGTTTGACAAACAGGGTTGATTTCCCTTACGACGTAAGCGCCGCAGCGAACGACTTCACGCTGTATGCCGGATGGACTGCCGAAGGCGGCGGGGAAGAAGCGGGCACATTTAATTCCATTGCCGCACTCTCCGCATGGCTGAAAAGCCAGCCTGAAAATACGAAAGAAACCGTGTATAAAGTAAAACTTGAAAAGGTGAATCTGGACAGCGGCAACAATTGGAACGATCTGGGAATCGCCGTGAAAGGCTCAAATTTTGCAGACCTGAATTTGCAGGGATGTACCGGCGCGGCCATCCCCGACGGCCGTACCGAAGCGGGGAGGAAGGATGGCGTCTTTTATGTCAATTATTACGGAGCATTTGTCAATTGCGATAATCTTCTGGCAATAATCTTGCCCGACGGATTGAAAACAATTGGGAAATATACCTTTGTGATGAGCGATAACCTGGCTTCCGTCACGCTTCCCGCAAACCTCGAAACCATCGGCGCCAACGCTTTCTTTTCATGCGATGCGCTTGCAACCGTCGCCCTGCCCGAAGGATTGAAAACTATCGGCGGAGAAGCGTTTTCGCAAAGCGGCCTGACGTCTGTAACCATCCCCGGCTCTGTAACCGATTTTGGCGCAGGAGCATTCATGCGTTGCGAATCTCTGACAACCGTCACTGTCGAAGACGGGGTAAAGGCCATCGGCGCCGACGCTTTCTGGCGTTGCTCTGCGCTTGCCGAACTCATCATGCTACCCGTCGTTCCTCCCACTTTGAAAGTCAATACAGACGGCCTGAAACCGCTGGAAGACACTCCGGCCTCTCTTAAAATCAAAACGCCCGCCGCCAGCCTGAACGCCTACAAAACCGCCGCCGGATGGAGCGCTTACGCAAGCAGGATAGTAGCAAATACCAATTAATTATAACAGTTGTTTCTTCTTCTCATTCGCCCGGATTTCTATCTCAAAACAGGATTTTACCGCAACAATAAAAAAAGAAATATTCAAATAATATTTAGGGGGGAATTTCCGTTATGATAGGTACGAATGACAGAATAAAAAGAGATGATTGAATATATAAAGGGAGATATCGTTGAATTTACGCCCGCACGGATGGTTATGGAATGTAGCGGGATAGGATACGAACTCCATATTTCGCTCAATACCTACAGCGCTTTCAACGGTAAGGCGAATGGTAAGATTTATACGTATGAAGTAATACGCGAAGACGCCCGTCTGCTGTATGGCTTTGCAGAGAAGCTGGAGCGCGAATTGTTCCTGATGCTTATTTCCGTTTCCGGCGTAGGGCCTAACACGGCGCGTATGATTCTGTCGTCGCTCCCGCCTGCCGCCCTGGTAGAGGTAATCTCTGCAAAAAACGAAGCGGCGCTTACCGCCGTAAAAGGTATCGGGTTGAAAACCGCCCAGCGTATCCTGATAGACCTGAAGAATAAGGTGAAACCTGCCGAAGCCGTAGCCATGGCCGGAGCCGCAGCCATGGGAAACGCCCCCGTAGCGGAAGAAGCCGTAGCGGCGCTGGTGATGCTGGGATTCCAGAAGGCCGCATCGCAGAAAGCCGTCGTTTCTATCCTGAAGAGTTCGCCCGCTTTGGCTGTTGAACAGGTTATTAAGAGCGCACTGAGGATGCTTTGATGAAGAAACGGTTTATATATATCGCTTTGTTGACGGTAGCGCTGCCGGGAGCCGGTTTCTTTTCGCTCAATGCCGATCGCCTGGCTTATACGAAAGCGCAGCCCGGAATAGAAGCGCTGTCCGGAATAGAAGCGCAGTTCGGAATAGAAGCGCAGTCCGGAATAGAAGCGCTGTCGCAGGAGGAAGATACGGTGTCGCCCCGTTATCCCGTGGCCAAAACAAAGCCGGAAGAGTATCCCGATTTGCTGAAAGTCCGGCCCGCCGATTTGCGGGACCCGGAAAATCTGAAAACGGAGATAGAATACGACCTTACGTCGGCTACCTATATTATACGCACCAAAGTGGGCGATATGGAACTGGGCACGCCCCTCACGCTTACCCCCGAAGAATACCAGGATTATAGCCTCCAGCAATCCATACGCTCTTATTTCCGTAAAAAGAACGAAGAAGAGTTTCAAAAGGAAGCCGGCAAGGCGTTCAACTTCATGGATATGCAATTCGATATCGGCCCGGCGGATAAGATTTTTGGCCCCGGAGGCGTGCGTGTCCGTACGCAAGGCTCGGCGGAACTTACGATGGGCTTGAAGCAGAACGGGACAAACAATCCTACCCTCCCGGAAAGAGCGCGTAAGCGTACCTACTTTGATTTCGACATAAATACCCAGATGAACATACAGGCTACCGTAGGGACAAAGGTGAATTTCGGGATGAATTATAATACCGAAACAACGTTTGATTTCGACTCAAAGAGACTGAAACTGGCCTACGCCGGCGATGAAGACGAGATAATAAAGAGCCTCGAAGCCGGCAATGTAAGCATGACGACCAGCAACTCCCTGATTAATGGCGGAGCGGCCCTCTTCGGGATAAAAACCGACTTGCAATTCGGCAAATTGCGCGTCAATGCCTTGTTCGCCCAGCAAGAGTCCGAATCCAAAACGGTGAATTCGAAAGGAGGCGTCCAGACCCGTCCCTTTGAGATAACGGCGGATAATTACGACGAAAACCGCCACTTCTTCCTGGCTCATTATTTCCGCGATAATTACGACTATGCCCTGGGGCAACTGCCTTATATCCGCTCGGCGATAACGATCAACCGCGTGGAAGTATGGATTACCAACAAGCGAAGCAATTACGATCAGGCGCGTAATATCGTAGCCTTTACCGACCTGGCGGAGTATAAGCACATCAGCAATCCGGCATTCGTCCCCACCGGTTCGACGCCTGTCCCTTATAACGACGCCAACAGCCTGTACGCTACCATCAATACCGACGCTTATTCCGGGGCAAGAAAGATAAGTTCGGCTACGCAGGCATTGGGCGGCCTGCTTGAAAGCGGGAAGGAGTACGAGAAGATAGAAAGCGCCCGCCGCCTCGACGAATCGGAATATAGCGTAAACAAACAGTTAGGTTATATCTCCTTGAAGATACAGTTGCAACCCGACGAAACGCTGGCCGTAGCCTACGACTTCCAATACGGCGGCAAAGCTTACCAGACAGGCGAATTTTCGACAGACAACTCCGCCAATACGACGAACAGCCTGTACGTAAAGCTGCTGAAAGGTACGTCCATGTCGCCCGATATGGCGTTTTGGAATCTGATGATGAAAAATGTCTACTCCCTCGACGCCTACTCGGTAGAAAAAGAACGTTTCCGCCTGAATATCTTATACCAGAGCGATACTACCGGTACTTACCTCAACTACATTCCCGAAGGAAACATCAAAGACACGATCCTGCTCCGGGCGATGAACGTAGACCGCCTCGACGCGAAGAACGAACCCTATCCCGACGGGTTTTTCGACTTTGTGGAAGGCATAACCGTTTTGCCCGAAAACGGACGGGTGATATTCCCCGTCGTAGAACCTTTCGGTTCGTACCTGAAAGAAAGAATAGGAAACCCCGCCATAGCCGAAAAATATGTGTATCAGGAACTGTACGACTCTACGCTCACGGTAGCCCGCCAGATAGCCGAAAAAAATAAATTCATCCTGCGCGGCGAATACAAGGCGTCGTCGGGAGCCGAAATACCACTGGGAGCCAGCAATGTGGAGAGGGGGTCGGTAAGGGTAACGGCTAACGGCATGACGCTTTCCGAAAATACCGACTACATCGTAGATTATACGTCGGGGACGGTAACGATATTGAACGAAAGCATCATAGCCGCCGGCGTTCCTGTAAGCGTCAGCCTCGAAAACCAGTCGACTTACAGCATGCAACGGAAAACAATGATGGGACTCGACCTGAATTATACCTTTAACCCGGACTTTAACATCGGCGCTACCATAATGCACCTGTCGGAAATGCCGTTGACGGTGAAAACATCCTTTGGCGACGAATCCGTAAGGAACACCCTGTGGGGATTGAATACTTCGTACAAAAGAGAAAGCCAGTGGCTGACCAATATGCTCGACAAGCTGCCGCTGCTTACCTTGACCAGGCCGAGCCAGATTTCATTCAATGCAGAGTTTGCCCACCTGATTGCAGGGCATTATGAAAACGAATATACCGGGAAATATTCCTACCTGGACGATTTTGAATCCACCCAAAGCGGTTTCGACCTGCTGAACCCTTATCCCTGGGTATTAGCCAGCGTACCTTATGAAAGCGGCGCCGCCGCCAGATTCCCCGAAGCGGGCCTGGTAAATAATATAGACTATGGAAAGAACCGTTCCCTGTTCGCCTGGTACTATATCGACGGGATTTTCTCCCGCACCACCTCTACGCTGATGCCTGCGCATATCAAACGGGATAAAAGCCAGTTGTCCGACCACGATGTAAGGGTTGTCATGGTGAGAGAGTTGTTCCCCAAAAAACAACAGTCTTCTAATGAAACTTCCTTCCTCCCTGTGTTGAACATAGCCTATTATCCGACGGAACGCGGGCCATACAACCTGGACGCCGACGGGATGAACCCCGACGGAACCCTGATAAATCCCGAAAAACGCTGGGGAGGAATGATGCGCAGGATAGACCAAAGCGACTTTGAAACCGCCAATATCGAGTATATCGAATTTTGGATGATGGATCCCTTCATCAAGCGGACGCAATCAACAGGCGGCGATCTGTATTTTAACCTCGGCGAAATATCCGAAGATATTCTGAAGGATGAAAAGAAGTTTTTCGAGAATGGCCTGCCCATCGACGGGGATACCTTGAAGATAGACGCCACCGTATGGGGAAAGGTTCCCAGGCAACAAAGCGCCGTATATGCTTTCGACAATACGGCCGGAGCCCGCACCGTACAGGATGTAGGCTTTAACGGCCTTTCTACGGAAGAAGAACGTACCTGTGGAGTATACGACGAATACCTGCAAAAGCTGCAAACGAAACTGGAGCCAAGCGCCCTGACCCGGTTTTACAATGACCCGGCCGGCGATAATTTCCGCCATTACCGCGGAGCGGAACAGGACGAAGCCGAAATGAGTATCCTCGACAGGTATAAGTATTATAACGGGACGGAAGGAAACTCCCGCTCGTCTGAAGATTCCAACGAACGCTTCAATGCCTCGGCAAGAACCACGCCGGATGTGGAAGACCTGAACCAGGATAATACAATGAACGAAACGGAAAAGTATTACGAGTACAAAATATCGCTTCGCCGGCAGGATATGGAAGTGGGCAGCAATTATATTGTAAACAAATATCTCGCCCGGCAGGTAGCATTGGAAGAAGGAAAGGCGGATGTTGTCTGGTATCAGTTTAAGATTCCCATAAAACAGTATACCCGGAGCGTAGGTTCGATCCGCGACTTTAAGACGATCCGTTTCATGCGTATGTATATGACCGGTTTTAGCGATACCACCATTCTTCGTTTCGGTAAGTTTGAGCTGGTACGCGGCGAATGGCGGAATTATACGCAGGAGTTATTCCACCCGTCAATGCCTCCTTCCGCCGGCAGTATAGCATCCCTGGACGTTGCCGCCGTGAATATCGAAGAGAACGGACAAAAGACGCCGGTAAACTATGTGTTGCCCCCAGGCGTTTCGCGTATGTTAGCTCCCGGACAGGCGCAGATGATACTGCAAAACGAACAGGCTCTTTCCATGAGAATAACCGGCCTGTCGCCGCTGGACGCCCGGGCGATCTATAAAAATACTAATTTGGACTTCCGGCAATATAAACGGTTGCAACTTTTTACGCATGCGGAAGCGTTTGCGGATTCGGCGCTGGGAGTTACCCCGCTTGCCAATAATGATTTGTCTGTGTTTGTCCGCTTAGGTTCCGACTACAAGAATAATTACTACGAATACGAAATACCCCTTACGCTGACGCCTCATGGCTCTTACCTGGATAACCCCGAACACAGGGAAAAGGTGTGGCCAACCGCAAATAAGTTCGATTTCAGGTTTGAAGTATTAACGGACCTGAAACTGAAGCGCAACCGTTTCAAACGGCAGGGACAGGACGGCGTGTCGTTTCAGTCCGTTTATTCGGAAGCCGACCCCGATAATACCAAAAACACCATCAGCATTGTGGGAAACCCAAGCTTATCCGAAGTGAAGATAATGATGATTGGCGTCCGTAATAAATCGAAAGATATCAGAAGCGCCGAAATCTGGGTGAACGAATTGCGCCTGACCGACTTTAACGAAGAAGGAGGCTGGGCGGCCAATGCCAGTCTGAATGTAGCCTTATCAGACCTGGGCGCGGTGAACCTGGCAGGACGAATTGAAACGGCCGGCTTCGGAGGGTTGGATCAGTCGGTTAACGAACGCCGTTTGGACGACTATAAACAGTATAGCGTATCGGCCAACCTGGAACTGGGTAAGTTCTTCCCCGAGAAAGCGAACGTAAGCCTGCCTTTGTATTATACTTACTCGAAAGAAATGATTGACCCCAAATATAATCCGCTCGACCAGGATGTGAAACTGAAAGATGCGCTGGAGTCGGTGGAAACGCAAGCGGAAAAAGATTCGATCATAAGTTTTGCCAGCGAACGGAGCGTAATAAAAAGTATTGCGCTGACTAACGCCCGGGTCGACATAAAAAGCAAGAATCCTATGCCTTACGACCCCGCCAACTTTTCCGCAGGATATTCTTATAGCGAGAATCAACGGAATACGCCCGAAACGGAGTACGAAACAACCAAAGATTACAAAACCAATTTTGCGTATAGCTATTCTCCCTATGTGCGGCCTTTCCGCCCGTTTGACAAGGTAAAGAAAGATAATGGGTATACCCGTTATATCAAACAGCTGGGTATAAACTATGTGCCGGCGAATATCAGCTTCCAGACAGCGATGATGCGGAATTACTACGAAATACAATTACGCGACCTGAATAATCCGGGAGAGAATAACCTTCCGGTTTCTTTCAGCCAGAATTTTTACTGGGACAGGGCATTCAGCCTCACTTGGAACTTTACGAACAGTTTAAGAGTTTCCTTTAACTCGGGAACGAATGCGCGTATTGAAGAACCTCATGTGCAGGTAAACAAAAAACTGAATGGAGAGCAGTATCAAATGTGGAAGGATTCCGTAAAACAAAGTATCGCCGACTTAGGACGCCCCATGCGGTATGACCAGTCCTTTAGCGCTACCTATAATTTGCCTTTCCAGCAAATCCCTGTCCTCGACTGGGTGAATGCTTCCGTAATGTATAACGCCACTTACAACTGGGACAGGGGCGCGAGAGTGGATGACGCCGTAGAGATTGGCAATTCGATAAGAAACCAGCGGCAGATAAACGTACAGAGCGGTTTCAACTTCCTCAGCTTTTATAATAAGAATAAGTTTTTGCGTTCGGTTAACCAGAAGTACGGTTCTGCCCGGAGTAATTCGTCAAACAGGCAAAGGGTGGAGGAAGAAAAGAAGAAAGAACCCAAAAAGTTGGAAACAAGCGTAACGTTGAGTAAGGATAGCTCCACGGTTGTGAATCATGGTATGTTGACAAAGAAATTACGGATTACGGCGCGCGGCGAAGACGGCAAAATATACCGGATCAAGTTTAAGCCGGTAGACTTTAGCCATGTGGAGATACAAAACCGCGACAGCGTTAAACTGAATTTAACCTTGGTACCGGTTACATCGGAGAATCAGGAGTTTGTAATTAAAGCGGCGGAATATAGCAGCCGGTTCTTAATGATGATACGCCGTTTGAATGTTCAGTATTCGACAACGGATGGTATGATGGCGCCCGGTTTCCGCCCGGAAATCGGCGATATATTCGGACAGGGGCGGTTGAATAACGTATTTGCCCCGGGGATCGGATTTGCTTTCGGTTCGGTAAGAAGGGAGTATATAAATGAATTAGCCGAACGGGATTGGCTGGTAATGACGCAGACAAATATCAATCCGGCTATCATTAATGGCGCAAAAACGCTGACCATCAGCATGAATCTCGAACCGTTGCCCGGTTTGAAAATTGATTTGAATGCGCTTCGGTCGGATACCCGCAATACCGAAATACAGTATATGTACAGCGGTATGCCCGAGATATACGGAGGCTCCTTCAGTATGACGACAATAGCCATCGGGTCGGCTTTTGAAGGGATGGGTAATTTGGAGAATGGCTACCGGTCGAAGGTGTTTGCCGATTTTCTGAGTAACCGTACGATCATTGCCGGCCGGCTTGAAAATAAATACGCCGGGACAACCTATCCCGACGCCGGTTTTCTGGAAGGGCATACGGCGGCAGGGCAAGGATATAACCCCGAAAGGTACGGGGGAATAAACAAAAATTCGACAGATGTGCTGATCCCTGCATTCCTGGCTGCTTATACGGGTAAAAATGCGAACAATATACCGTTGTCGCCCTTCCCTTCTTTAGCCGCCTTGCTTCCCAACTGGCGTATTACATACGATGGATTGATACAAATTCCGTTGATACAGAAAACATTTAAATCGATACAGTTAAGCCATCAATACCGGGCTAATTATACGGTAGGCGCATTCAGTTCGTTCCTCAACTGGGCAGACGCCGGGCAAGACGGGCTTGGGTTTATAAAAGATATATTGAGTAATAATCCGTCTCCTTCTTCTCCGTACGACATCTCTTCGGTAAGTATCACCGATGGTTTTAATCCGCTGATAGGCATAGACGGGACGCTTTTGAATAATGTAACCACCCGTGCCGAATACCGTACAACGCGGAATTTAAACCTGAACGTGTCGTCTTATCAATTGATAGAATCCCATACAAAAGAGTGTGTCGTGGGCTTAGGATACAAACTGACGGAGTTTAATAAGGTATTAAAGAGGAAGGCGAGCCAAAACTTTAATAATGACTTAACGTTGCGTATGGACTTCTCGTATCGTATGATGCAATCGTTGATACGTAAGCTGGAGGATGCTACTTCGCAGGCGACCAGCGGGAATGTGGCGAAAACAGTCCAGTTCTCGGCCGATTATGGATTGAGCCGCGCCCTTACCTTGCGTGCATTCTATGATTTGCAGATTAACGAACCTTTGGTGTCCAGCGCTTCTTATCCGACGACAAACTCCAACTATGGCATAAGCGTCCGCCTCTCGTTAACGCAGTAGAGGCGGAAGGGAGATTTATTTCTTCGATACATTTTCCAGAAACAGGTCCATCATGCGCTTGGCGGCGATAAAAGAACTTACCTCATTGTTTAAAACCTGGAGTTCGGCTTCTTTCAGCTTACCGATAACGGCGGAGTTGTGATAAAAGGTATCCCGGAGGGTTTCGTTGATACTTTCGTACATCCAGTATTTGGACTGGTTGTTTCGTTTGAGGCCAAAATAGCCGTTGTTTTTTGTAAAGGCGATGTACTCATCTATCATTCTCCAGATTTCTTTGATACCCAGTTTATAATAGCCAGAGTATGTCAGTACTTGCGGCGTCCATCCCGAATCCGGAGCAGGGAAAAGGTATAATGCGTTGCGGAATTGACTGGCGGCTAATCTGGCTTTGTCGATATTGTCGCCGTCTGCTTTGTTGATAACGATGCCATCCGCCATTTCCATGATTCCCCGTTTGATGCCTTGCAGTTCGTCGCCTGTCCCGGCCAGTTGGATCAACAGGAAAAAGTCCACCATCGAATGAACCGCTGTCTCGCTTTGCCCTACGCCTACCGTCTCAACGAAGATCGTATTAAATCCGGCAGCTTCGCATAAGACGATCGTTTCCCTTGTTTTGCGGGCTACCCCGCCCAACGAGCCGGCAGCCGGGGAAGGGCGGATAAAAGCGTTCTTTTCGCGCGATAATTCTTCCATACGTGTCTTATCGCCTAAGATACTCCCTTTAGAACGTTCGCTGCTCGGGTCGATAGCCAATACGGCCAGTTTATTCCCCCGCTCTATTATATAGGTTCCGAAAGCGTCTATCGAAGTGCTTTTACCGGCGCCGGGGACGCCCGTTATTCCCACACGGACGGATTTTCCCGCATAGGGAAGGCATTTCTCAATAACTTCCTGGGCTACCTGCTGGTGTTCGTATCTGGAGCTTTCTATTAATGTAACAGCCTGGCTGAGTACCGTAATATTCCCTTGCCGTATGCCTGCTACAAATTCGGCGGGCGTATATTCTTTGCGTTGAAGCCTTTTCTTCAGGTAAGGATTTACAGTAGGAACGCCGGCAACGCCCTTCGTTACTTTCAAACCTTTGTACAGGTCGTCGTTTTCAGGATGTTTCATGAGGAAGGATTCTTTGATTTATTTTTCTGCCGTAACTTTTATCAGGCGGACGGGCCCGTTAGGATCGTTACATACGACATGAATAAATGTTTCTATTTTTGTTTTGATTTCTCTGGGGCGGATACTTACTTTATATTCAGTCGTAGCTCCGGGATTGAGTTCTTTTTTTCCGCCGGATATAGCTATCAATTCATTGTCGCAGGCTACGCTGTAAATAGAAAGAACCGATTTCCCCGTATTCGTAATGGTAAATACCTCCGATTCTTTTCCGCTACCGCCGATGAAAGGTATGATAGCGCCGCTTTTTTCGGGTAATTTTCCAAAATCTATTAATGTAGACGAGAATTGGATAGCGGGAGCTTTGGCTTTGTCGGCAGCGGACAGCTTGGCGAAGTTATCGATTACGTTCGCTGCAACTTCAATTTTCCCGGTTGTGTTTTTCCTGTTTTCTTCGCTTTCTACCTCAACCGGTAATGCCGTATGGATGTGCCCCATCCGTTTGGCTTTATCCGGACTGAACGACAGGCGTATTTCGCCGGTTTCGTCGGGTTGTAAAGTGGCCGGGCGGGCTTCTGCAGTAAGATAGTCAGGCAATTTGCCTGTATGGATCGTTAACGGATGACTGCTTTCGTTTCTGACAGGTATCTTTTCCTCCCCTGTTTCTCCCGGGCGGATACTGTTGTACTGGATTGTTTTTGTTTGCAGTTTTAAAGGGCCGATGCTGTAAGGATAGCTTATCGCCGGCTGAGCGGCGCTGGCCGGTTTAGGCGTAACGTTTCCCTTTACATAGAGAAGCGTGCGTTTGTTCTTCGCATTGCTGAAGACGGCGACGCTTTTATAAAAAGGTCCCGGACGTCCTTTGGGATTATAACTGATTGTTACCTCGCCGCTGCTTCCGGGGGCAATGGGCGATTTGGTCCAGTCGGGGCGCGTACAACCGCAAGAAGCTGTAACACGGGTGATAACCAACGGATCGGCGCCGGTATTTCTGATAATAAACGTATGGTTAGCCAAACCATCGGCTTCGGCAACAACGCCGAAGTCGTGAGTTGGTTCGCCAATATAAAGTTCTGCTTTATTCTGAGCGGTTATAATTCCCGGAAAAGACAGAAAGAACAGAAAGAACAGGAGTAATATTCCAAGTAGCCGATCGTTGAACATTCCGCAGGAAAACTGTATTATTGAACGTTCCCGCGAATGGTTATAGCATAGCTTCCCCTTTTACCGTTACTGTATATGGAAACTGTTTTGGCGAATGGACCCGGACGGTTTTTAGGATCGAAAGTTACCACAACCTCGCCTGTTTTTCCAGGCGCGACAGGTTCTTTGGTCCAGTCGGGGGACGTACATCCGCAAGAGGCGATCACACGCGTAATAACCAATGGCATATTACCATCGTTCTTTACGGTAAATGCGTGAGAAACTTTTCCGTCTGCTTCTTTAATATCGCCGAAATCAAACGAATTTTCAGTTACGACAATAGAAGCTTCTTCTTCTTGTGCCAGCGCTGTTCCTGCCGTTAACAGGATAGCCATAAAAACAAAAATAATCTGTTTCATCTTTTTACTTTTAATTAAGCATTCAGTTTGGCAAAGTTAATAATAATAATCTTTAATCAAGAAGTTCCTGCTTGAAATTGTAAAGATAAAAATCAACTGTACCTGCCGGACGCGACTCGTTAAATTACGAAAGATTTCAGAATCAGATTGATTTTCCAAATAAAAATCAGGGCAACTGCGCCAAAATAATCAATGTTGTCTTTGCCTGCTTCTACTTTAATCCATTACACAGGCTTGTCTGGCGCTATCTTTCAGCTTTCAGCCGGTTTATAAGCGCTTGCGTATGAACGACTATGGCTGAAAGAAGACCTTTCAGTACCTTCTTTCAGAAAAAAAATACAGGGCCGGCAAAAAAAGAAAAAACATTACATCCTTTTTCCAAACCATTACGATGACTTTAGAAAACCGTTGCAACGCCTTTGGTAAACCATTGGGAAGACTCTGATGAAGCTGCGAAGAGTTAAAAAAACGCTGTGACGCCTTCAACAGACCATTATAATGGTTTGACAGAGAGTATATAATGGTTTACTAAAGGCATTATAATGGTTTACTCAACACACTATAATGTTTTTTTTCTGGAATAAATCTCTCTCCTCCGGTTCCGGCTGTAAGGAAACTGAAAGGTCTTCTTGCGTCTCCTTTCAGAATTTCATTCTGTAAACCAATCATTTGCAACAAATCTGAAAGCTGAAAGGAGAGGCGAAAAGTATCGTTTAACAGGGGAATTCAACACTCTTGAAAATTTGGTGCGGTTGCCCTGTATTTAATTTCTCCAGTCCGATTGTTAATTCAGCCCATTTATCCATAGTATCCGAGAGTTCTTTTTTTACTTCCGAATATTCATGGCATAAGGATGTATTGGAGGCTTCTTCCGGCGTTGCCAGGCGTACTTCCAGTTGTTTGGCGGTTTTTTCCAGGCAGGCTATTTTATTCTCTGCTTCGGTAATTGCTTTTTCGGTTTTTCGTATGGCCTTACTGTGTTCTTTCCTTGCTTCGTACGACAATTTGTTTTGAGTGGGTTGTTCCCCCCCTTCGTCCGAAATCGTTTTCTGTGGCGTGGAAAGTTCCAGCTCGTACAGGTTTTCCATTTTCTTCCGTTCGAGAAATTCGTATATGCCTCCCAGATGTTCGGTCACCTGCTTGTTTCCAAATTCATATACTTTATCTACCAGTCCGTCTAAAAAATCACGGTCGTGCGATACGACGATCACTGTCCCGTCAAATTCCTTCAGGGTGCTTTTCAACACGTCTTTTGAGCGCATATCCAAATGATTGGTAGGCTCGTCGAGAATTAAGAGGTTCACCGGATTGAGCAGCAGGCGAATCATTGCCAAACGGCTTCGCTCTCCACCCGAAAGGATGCCTACCTTCTTGTCTGAAGCTTCGCCGCCGAACATGAAAGCGCCCAGAATATCCCGTATCTTTGTCCGTATATCCCCTTGGGCTACGTAGTCTATCGTATCGAATACTGTTAGCTTTTCATCCAGTAACTGCGCCTGATTCTGGGCGAAATAACCGATTTTCACGTTATGCCCAAGCCGGAGCTTCCCTTCGTAGGTTATTTCATCCATGATACATTTCACCAGGGTAGATTTTCCTTCGCCATTCTTACCTACGAAGGCTACTTTATCGCCTCTGTTGATGGTAAATGTTACCTGCTCAAATACTAAATGGGCGTCATATCTTTTGGCTACGTTTTCTGTGATGACCGGATACGAGCCTGAGCGGGGAGCTGGCGGGAATTTCAAGTTCAGGGAGGCATTATCCACATCGTCTACCTCTATCCTTTCTACCTTTTCCAATTGTTTGATGCGTGACTGTACCTGTACGGCTTTCGTAGCTTTGTAGCGAAACCGTTCGATAAAGGCTTCCGTATCGGCTATCTTTTTCTGTTGATTTTCATAAGCCCGTAATTGTTGTTCGCGACGTTCTTTACGCAGTACAACATAGTCGGAATATCTTACTTTATAATCGTATATCTTTCCAAGCTCGATTTCAATCGTACGGAAGGTAGTGTTGTTGATAAACGCCCGGTCGTGCGATACGAGTATAACGGCGTTGGCGCGTGTGGCAATAAAATTTTCAAGCCATTGGATTGATTCGATATCAAGATGGTTGGTAGGCTCGTCGAGCAGCAACACGTCCGGGCGGGCTAACAGGAGTTTGGCCAACTCGATACGCATACGCCATCCTCCGCTGAACTCAGACGTAGGGCGGTCGAAATCACTGCGCGTAAATCCCAGCCCCATGAGTGTCCGTTCCAACTCGGCTAAGTAATTATTTCCTCCCGTCATCTGGAAAAACTCCGTCTTGTGCGTCAACTTATCAATCAAGTTATGATACGATTCCGATTCGTAATCGGTGCGTTCGGCCAGCTCGTTATTCAGTTTTACTATCTCCTTTTCAAGCGCATGGATATGTTCAAAGGCGCGTTCGGCTTCTTCTTTTACGGTATGGCCGCCGGCCACTTTCATTTGTTGGGGAAGATACCCCACCGTAACGTCTTTGGGAATAGTAATCGTGCCCGAGGCAGGCAGTTGCAGCCCGGCAAATATTTTAAGCATGGTACTCTTCCCCGCGCCATTCTTACCTACCAGCGCAATACGGTCTTTTTTATTAACCACAAATGATATATCATCAAACAGGATAAACCCGCCAAAATCAACTGTCAGTCCGTCAACCGAAATCATAACTTCTATCTTTCTTTAATAAACTGCAAAGATACGACGAAAGATTTTGACTATTTCTACTTTAACCCAACTTTCCATCAAGACTCTTTCAAAAGGTTAAATAATAGTTAAATACGGCATGATTTTTCCGTTAATAATTGGGTTCTGTTGCGTATCTTCAATATTAATATATTGATAATGAGTGATGTTTTCTTTTTCTCATTTCAATTGCAGTACCCATCCTTTTTTGCTATACCGGATTAATTATCAGAATTTTGTGTCATGCATTTTTCTGCGACATACCGCACTAATCCGGCAACGGGGAAACAGGAACCCTACTACCGGTCACCAGTGCCCGCTAAAAATCATTTTATTTACGTAACGATTCGGCGTAATTATAGTGTCTCTTGTTAGCTGGCGATAAATTATGCTCTGCAACATATTTAACGATTTTTTGCTTCTTGCGTAGTTGTCTTTTTCAGATGAATGATACTTTTGATTCAAATACGAAACTTTGTTTCAAATATGGAAAATACACTTCCAAATCTGGAAAAGATAGACGAAAATTATAGAGTACCAAATCTGGAAAAGGGGATTGCCGTGTTAGAATACCTTTCGCTTCATCCGTTGGGTGAAACGTTGCAGGAGATTAAAACAGCGTTGGATATTTCGCAAACAACCGCTTACCGTATTCTTAATACATTGGTACGCCTTGATTATCTTCAATATAATGAAGATTCCAAACGATACAGGCTTTCGCGGAAACTGCTTACGCTTGGTTTTCGTGTGTTGAACGAACATAATCTTCTTGAAACGGTGTTACCTCGTTTACGGGATTTACGGGATGTCGTTAAAGAAACGGTTTGTTTCGGCGTATTGGGTAGTAAGAAAGGGATTTTTATTGAGCAGGCGCAAGGACATCATACGTTTCGTTTTGTGCTTTCGCCCGGTAAACCGTTTGAACTGCATTGTTCCGCACCAGGTAAGGCTATTATGGCTTACCTTCCCAATACCGTTCGCGACCGTTATTTATCGTATATGGAATTTCCACGTTTCAACGTTCGTACCATTACCAGTAAAGAGGCTTATTTGGAAGAGTTGGAAAAGGTACGCCATTATGGATATGCGCTTGATAATGAAGAAGAGTTAAGCGGGGTGATTTGTGTGGGCGCTCCTGTGTTCAACTATACGGGGTATCCTTGCGGAGCCATATGGATATCAGGCCCGAAAGACAGGTTAACGAAAGAAGTAATTAAAATATCTGCCAAACAAATAATGGAAATAACCGCTATGGTTTCGGTAGAATTAGGATATAGTACGACTCAAAAGATACAGGCAATATAATATTATACCATGATTACACTTAAATACGTGCTGAAATGCCCATTGGCGATTTGTATCTTCTTCTGTTGTTTTGTACTCACGGCAGCAGGCGAATCGCCTTTTTTTACTACCGGTGTGGCGTTGAATGGAAAAGGAGAATTGTTTCTTTCCCAAAAGGGTTTGAAGCGCATCGATTGGTTTTCGGCGGATGGTTCGAAGCGTATCAGGTCGTTTCCGGTAGACGAAGCGCCCACCGGTTTGTTGCTGGAAGATAATAAACTATATGTTACTACATTTGAAAAAACGGGAAAACTTCATCTGTTGGACGTGGAGTCGGGAGAGATAGAAGTTACTATTCCGGCAGGTTCGGGCGCTTGTTCTCCTATGTTTGGCTTTGATAAGCGGTATATTTATGTATTGAATCAGTTTTCCAATACGGTATCCGAAATAGATTTGCAGAACAGGAATGTTGCCCGTACGGTTCGTGTCTTGCGCGAACCTAAATCGGCTGTATTCAGCAAGGACGGCAAATACCTGTTTGTAGCTAATTTCTTACCGGCGCAAAGGGCGGACGTAGATTATGTGGCAGCCTGTGTATCGGTTATTGAAATGAGTACCTTTAAAAAAGTAAAAGACATCCAATTGGCGAATGGCAGTAATGCGTTGCGTGACATATGTATATCGCCGGACGGGCAATATATATATGTATCCCATAATCTGGGGCGTTTTACTGTTCCGACTTCCCAGCTTCAGCAAGGCTGGATGAACACAAGCGCCTTTAGTATTATCGACGTAAACAAACAAACTTTCCTGGGATCTGTATTGGTAGATGAACCTGAAAGAGGAGCGGCCGGCGTATGGAGTATCATTTGTACCGGGGAACAACTTTTTATCACCCATTCGGGTACGCATGAGGTAAGTATTATCGATCATGAAGCGATGAGAAAAAAATTTGAGGCGTATCCTGATAAAAAAGCATTGGAATATGACCTTCGTTTTTTGTATGGCCTCCGGAAACGCGTACCTTTACAGGGAAATGGTCCGCGTAACATGGCGCTGGCAAATAACAGATTGTTTATTCCAACTTATTTTACAGACGTATTGAATATCATTGATATAGAAAACGGCGCCGTACAGACAGTGGAACTGAATCCAAACCGGATAGAAACGCGCGAACATAAAGGAGAAATGTATTTTAATGATGCCGGGAATTGTTTTCAGGAATGGCAAAGCTGCAACGGATGCCATCCGGGAGATGGGCGTATGGATGCGATGAATTGGGATTTAATGAATGATGGAGTAGGTAATTCGAAAAATTGCAAAAGCCTTTTATACAGCCATGTTACGCCGTCATGTATGATTTCGGGTATTCGCGCTTCGGCAGAGATTGCCGTTAATGCAGGTTTTAAATTCATCCAGTTTTACGACATCGACTATGAACGCGCTACCTGTGTGGATGATTACCTTAAATCCCTTCGTCCGGTTCCCAGCCCTTACCTGGTAAATGGAGAATTGTCAGGGAAAGCAAAAGAAGGCCGGCAGGTTTTTGATAAACAGAATTGCGGCGCATGCCACAGCGGTTCTTATTATACGGATATGAAACTATACCGTATCGGCGAAGCGGTTGAGTTTGAAAAGGGATGGGATACGCCTACACTTGTTGAAGTCTGGCGGACAGCCCCCTATCTGTTTGACGGACGGGCTGCAACGATGGAAGAGGTATTTAAGGTGTATAAACACGGAATTAATAAAAAAATAACGCCAAAAGAAATAGAGGCTTTGGCCGAATATATAAATTCGCTATAGAAAGAAAGGTGATTGATGAATTATTGTGATAAGATAAAATATACGATTTATACAACGGAGAAGGCGCTTTTTCCCGTTATGATAGATAATTTGTTAAAACAAATCCCCGACAATGAATCCATTTTACGGTTGGCCTTTTTCGGAACGCCCGCAACCAATGAAGAGTATATTGCCCGGCGGGCGATACTATGGAATAAGGTTCGCAATCATTATGGCGATAACGAACCGAATCTGTCATACGTTTCGCAACCACCTTTAAATGCTCCGCTTATCCTTGAGGTGCATAGCTTTGTCCCTGATTCCGGCGATATAATAACCTATAAGAAATTGCAGGAATACCCTTATGTAATACTGGAAAATGCCGATGCCCGGTTCCTGTTTGCAGGAGGTTTCCAAAGTGATGTGGCGAATAAATCAATTAAACAACAGTCGGACGATGTTTTCGGGAAAATCGATGAGCTGGTGAAACGGGAAAATTTTCCTGTAAACAGTATTATCCGCCAGTGGAACTATATTGAAAAGATCACTTGTTACCAGGAAGAAAATCAGAATTACCAGAGCTTTAATAATGCCCGCGGCAATTTCTATGCTAAAGCAACCTGGGTAAACGGCTATCCGGCGGCAACGGGAATTGGAGCTAATTTGGGCGGAATGTTGATTGATTTGGATGCTGTTGTATTCAAATCTCCCCGGGCATACGCAACTCCGATTGATAATAAGCTACAGGTAGCGGCTCATGCTTATTCGGAAAAGGTATTGGAAAAAGCGCAAAAACGGCAAACGGCTCCCAAGTTTGAACGAGCCAAGAGTATGACATTCGGAGACAGGCGGCTGGTTTATATATCCGGCACGGCTGCCATTCGCGGAGAAGAGAGTTTAAAAGGAGTGGGGTTGGAACGGCAATTACATATCACAATGGAAAATATCGCTCAGCTTACCGGTAATGCCAAACCGGTAATGCTGCGCGTTTACCTGAAAGATAAAGAAGATTATCGCTTATCCGAGCGATTGATGAATGAATACAACCTGCCTGTTCCCATATCCTATATGTGCGCCGATATATGCCGGGATGAATTACTGATAGAAATAGAAGGAATTGCAATAGATTAAAAATAACTTAATTATTAATATAAAAACGATTGGGTATGAGAAGACTATCTTACATCAGAACATGGATGCTGTTGGCATTTTTATCTTCAGTTATAGCTTGTACGGGGAAATCATCGTCCGGCGATGTTTCTCAGGGTAATGCGGCGCAAGTAACAAATCAAACTAATAAGAAAGAAATGAAGTATTCAAAGAAGTACACAAATGCAGACTTTTACACAGATGGAAAGTTTAATGAGGAAGTAGCTGTCCAGGCATACAAGGACATGTTTGAGTTTTATGATGTTCCGTTTACTCCATTCCTGGAGGAAAACTTCTGGGTAGCCGAATTTGGCATTGGCGATTTTGAACATGTAGGTATGGGAGGCGTATTTTGGGTGAATGATCAGGAGCACGGCTATTTTGCGCATGCGATTTACCTGCTTCCCGGACAAATGATTCCCGAGCATGCGCATGTGAAAACAGCGTTTCCGGCTAAATTCGAATCATGGATGGTGACGAAAGGCTGGTGTTATAATTTCTCGGAAGTAGGGGATGAAACGCCTGATGCACCTGTTATACCGGCTTCGCATGGGCCCGTTAAGAGCAAGAATTTTGTCATGCAGTATGTAGGAGATATTGTTCATTTGAAGAAAGAAGAAACATTCCATTTCCTGATGGCAGGTCCTGAAGGAGCTATTGTAGACGAATGGGCATGTTACCATGATGGCGCCGGATTACGTTTTACGAATCCGAAAGCTAAGTTATAATCCCGCTTTTACCGTCTAAATCCATGTACTTATGAAAAAGTATGTGCTATTTATAGCATTATTCGTATTTCCGCTTTCTTTATCATCCGCTCCTTTGGATGATACGGAAATAAAGCCGGAAGTCATTAAGGAAATAATAGCTGCTTTGAAAGATACGACTTATTTTTCGTATGCTTTGGAACAGATAGAAACAGAAAAGAATAAGGAAAAGAAGCAAAAAGCCTTTGCTGATTTATTAGAAAAAGCGAAACGAGTCCATGATTTACAAACTGAATTGGAATGGCTTACCATAGATGCAGTCCGTTTGGCTTTTACGGATATGAAAAAGATGAAAAATTTTGATGCAGACAAGTATCAAAAGGTAATGGACGTATTGGAATTGCAGGTGAAGGAAGGCTTTGACGATATCTATACATATAAGGAAGAGGCTTTAATAAAAGCTGAAATGGCGCTGGCCAATAAACGTTCAATATTATTGGCAAACCCGCTTTTGGATATGGATAAAGTAGTTGCAACCCGTTTTCAGCTTGGCGAGAGGGCGCGTAAGGCTA
>JAITRG010000178.1 GCA_031288515.1 Tannerellaceae bacterium | reverse complement strand
AACGACAAAATCAGAATTAGGAATTGGAAACAACAAACTTATTGCCGTTGAACCTAATATTCAATTTCAAATTGATAATTTTTCAGTAATTCCATTTGATGTAAAGCATGATGTTAGATGCTTTGGATTTATGATAAGGCATGAAGAAAGCGGAATTATTTTATTTGCAACTGATACTTACTACCTTCCGTGTACTTTTTCCAACCTTAGCAATATCTTGATAGAATCTAATTATCGTATGGATATTTTGGAGAAAAACACACGGAACGGTAGTATTTCTTTTACGCAAAGGGATAGGACGCTACAATCGCACATGAGTTATGAAACCTGTTTGAAGACATTACAGGCAAACGACTTAAAATTGGTAAACAATATTGTTTTGATACATCTTTCCAACGATAATAGCCATGCACAGGAATTTAAAGAAGGCATACGGAAAGCAACGGGAAAAACAACCCATGTAGCCGATAAAGGAGTAGTAATAGATTTTAACAAAACACCATTTTAGTGTTCGGTTAAAAAAGAGAGTAAAACAAATACAAATTAATTACAAGAAAGATGGACAAAGAATTTTTTATGAATTATGCCGAAGGTCAGGGAGCGTCAACGGTTAAGTATGACAACGAAACGGAGGCTATCAACGAAGCGGAACGCCTGGCTGAAAAGTTAGGTGTAGAAGTTACAACGTTGAAAGCAGTAACCAAAACAACCCCAAAAGATATTGCAAAGAGCGTAAAGACTTACGCGGATGCCTGTGCGATTATTGGGATTGAACCCATTGTAGACGAAGTTTTACTAAAGTTAGGATTTGCTAAAGACGAAATAGCTTACCGTAAGCTAAAGACAATTGCGAAAGCCCTTAACGAAGGTTGGGAACCGGATTGGACTAATAGCAATCAGAACAAGTATTGGCCTTGGTTTTTATACAACCCTAATTCTGCGGGCTTAAGTTGCGCGCTTACGGCTCACGCGGCTTCGCATGCGAGTACGTCTATCGGCTCCCGGCTTTGCTTTAAAACCCATGAACTCGCCGCGTACGCGCGTGAAAATTTCCGGGATTTGTATTTTGAGTACCTTTTTATTGACATGCCTAAAAATTACGGAAAATGAGTGAAAAATAAAAACGAAATTAAATTAAAAGCAAATGAGCGAAAAAATTAAAAACCAATATTCATGGTTTCCTAAAGATGGAAATTGTTATGAGATTTTTGACAGTATTGAAGATGCGATAAAAGACGCGCAATGCAGGTATAATAACAGGGATGATCCTTATGAAGATAGAGACGAATATACATCTTCTGTTATTTATGCAGGAACCCTCAGGCGTTTTGATATGGGAAATGCGGTTAAAAAAATCGTTGAAGGTATAGAAGATGACATGTACGACCAAATGAGTGACTTTTCATCCGGTTGTGACGCGGAATCTGAATGTTATGTGCGAAAAAAAGACAAAGAGGTATTCATAAAAGAGGCTGTTCAGGCTTTACTGCCTATCGTAGAAAAACATGTATTCATAAACCCTCAATGGATTTGCGTTCCGACAGGGGAATACGATTTAAAAGAAAAAAGATGGACGTCCCCAATATTCCAAATTGACGAAGAATGATAGATAAAATGAAAAACGAGTTATATCATGGATAAATACGTAGAATGTCCGTACTGCGGGTACGGACAGAACATAGACCATGAAGACGGTTACGGGTATAACCGGGATGAAGTATACAATCAGGAATGTTGCAAGTGTGGAAAAACGTTCATATACAGAACATCCATTTTTTTCTACTATCATGCAAAGAAGGAAGACTGCCTGAACGATAGGGAGCATGAATGGATGCTAACCTGGGCATATCCAAAATGTTTGGCCAAGATGCGATGTAAGCATTGCTATCAAGAACGGGAGCCGACAGAAGAGGAGCGGAAAGCCTTCGGGCTGGGAACGGTGAATGATTATTTAAAACAATAATATATGAAAGTAATAGTAACGTTTAGCGGCGGCAAAGACAGCCTCGCCGCTTTGCTCTGGGTTAGAAATAACCTAACAAAAGACTTTATAACAGTCTTTTGCGATACCGGATGGGAGCATCCCTTGACGTATCAATACATAAACGAGATAACCCACAAGTTAAATCTTAACCTCGTAACATTGAGGTCGAAGAAATACAATGGGATGATAGATATGTCAATGAAGAAAAAGCGATTTCCATCGATGGGAAAGCGTTATTGCACACAGGAGTTGAAGATCGTCCCAACCACTGATTATTTGCTTGACGTTGTAAAAGACGACTTTATAGTAATCCAGGGAATACGCGCCGCCGAATCGCCGAATCGAGCAAAAATGGCGGCTCAATGTAACTACTTTAAGTATTACCTTGAGCCGATAGAAACAAATACTGCTCTTTTACCTAAGCTTTTGGAAAGACTAAATTCAAAAATGAAAGCAAGCAGAAGGACAGAGTTGATAGAGAGAATTGGAAAGATTAAAAACCGACTTGAATTAGGAAAGGAAGACCCTAAATTTCGTTCATACCGGCGAAAAGAAATACTGTCCTTTGCCAAAACTCACGCAACAGATATATGGCGGCCGGTATTTGACTGGTCGGCACAGCAGGTAATAGATTATATTCTCGACAACGGATTAGAGCCTAATCCGCTCTACCGGATGGGGTTCAAGCGGGTAGGATGCTTCCCCTGCATAATGTCTTCGCTCCCGGAAATTTATCAAATATTGCAACGTTTCCCGAACCGGATAGCCGGGATAGCGCGATACGAACAGGAGTGTAAAAGTTCTTTTTTGGGGCCTGGTAAAATCCCCCGGAAATACTATAAGGGGGCGTATCCGCTGATTACCGACGTGGCAAGATACGTAAAGGAGGAGTACGCGCGCGGTACTCTTTTCGATGAAACGGAAGGCACATCTTCGTTTTCCTGCATGAGTTATTATGCAGGCGTATGTGAGTAAATGAATTATTAACAATTTAATTAAACAAATACAACCATGCGGATAAGTATAAGCGAACAAGAAAAAGTAAAAAAAGAAGTCAGGGAACTGAGAAAGGAAGTCAAAAAATTGAAAAGGGAAGCCGAAGAACAGGATCGGATTTTCGATAGGCAGTTTGACATCCTGATGGCTAAGGGGCGTACCCCCGACGCGATAAAAGAGATAAAATAGAATACTGTTTACTCAAGCAATAAATAAGAAATGAAACGCTGTATAACCTGTAACCGCAAAACGGTCTCCGTCATCCAAACCGATGACGGCCCCGT
>JAITRG010000133.1 GCA_031288515.1 Tannerellaceae bacterium | reverse complement strand
AACGCTATACGAAGCCACTTCCGAGGAAGCTTACAAACAGGCGGCTATACAACAGGCAGGATACATATTAAACTGTCAGCAGCAAGACGCTTTGGATACAGACGTTGCCCTTTCCGGTTTCTTCTACCGCACGCCGGAGAAGGAAACGATATGGCGCTATTCCCACAGGGCACATGAACAGGACGCCGTTGTCGGCTTAGTAAAGCTGGCCGAACGATTTCCGTCCGAAGCGGGCGAATGGAAGAAAGCCCTCCGCCTGTATGCCGGTTTCTACAAGGAAGGCTGCTCTTACAGCGCCCCGTATTATATGATCCCGGCTGGCGTATACGACATTTCGAAAGCGCAGAATGATACGGAAAGAGAACAAATCGGGAACGGCATCCCCTTGAACAGCCGTTATTACCTGAAACGTTTCCCCGTATGGGGTTCTTTCCGCGGAAACAGTGGGACGACGCTCACCCAAGCCAAAGGCCTGGCCGTTGTAGCCGGTTATTTGCAAGACAAAGCCTTGATGGAAATGGTTTACCACGTATTCGATTGGCATTTGGGCATGAACCCGTTTGCCCAGAGCCTTATGTATGGCGAAGGTTACCGCTTTGCCGGGCAATACAGCGTAACCAGCGGTAATCTGACAGGCGGCCTCCCGGTAGGTATTCAAACGCATTTCAACAGAGATGTTCCCTATTGGCCTGCCGAAAACTGTTATAACTGGAAAGAAATCTGGGTGCATCCCTCCTGCCGGTGGCTGATGCTAATGTGCGATTTTAGCTAACTGTTAACAAATAAACGATAGGATATGAATCTATTTAAAACTATTTGGAAATTATGTTTGGGTATCATGCTTGCCGCAGGTTATATCTGTGGCGCCTATGCAAACGAAGCGTCGGTCTATACCCAAAAGCCGGTCGACCCGGAAGCCTTTTATTTCACTCCCGAAGTATATAACATCAAAGCAGACGGAAAGACGGACGTCTCCGACGAACTCCAGGCAGCCGTCAACCGCCTGAAGACGGAGAAAGCCTTCGGTATCTTATTCATCCCCGAAGGAAAATACCTGATAAGCAAAACGATTCTGATACCTTCCGCCATCCGGTTGATAGGATACGGTAAGAACCGTCCGGAGATTATCCTGGGCAGGAACACCCCCGGTTATCAGACGGAACAAAACTATATGATTTGGTTTACCGGCGGTTTATCCCAGCCCGGAAGGCCGGTACAGGATGCCGGCGCAGGTACGTTCTACAGTGCGCTGTCTAATATCAACCTGCGGATAGAAAAGGGGAACCCCCAGGCAGTAGCCATCCGCTCCCATTTTGCACAACATGGTTTCATCAGTCATAGCAATATATATACAGGAGAGGGAAAAGCCGGCATCTACGACGTAGGGAATGAAATAGAAAACGTCCGCTTCTACGGCGGCGACTATGGAATCACCTCCGGGCGTACCTCCCCCGGCTGGCCGATGATGATGGTAGACGCTTACTTTGAAGGACAGCGCAAAGCGGCCGTTTTGTCGCGCGAAGCAGGCTTTGCCATTGTAAATATGCACGTGAAGAACGTCCCGGTAGCCTTCGAAATGGAGCAAAACCACGTAGACCGCCTGCACATAGAAAATTCATACTTCGAGAATGTATCCAAAGCCGGGATTATCGTCAGCATAGAAGACAATTCTTTTTCACAGCTTAATCTGATGAATCTCCATTGCAAAAACGTTCCTACGCTGGTACACTACCTGCAAAGCGATAAAAAGGAAACGGTAAAAGAAGCCGTCTATGTAGTGAAAGATTACACCTGCGGCATCGTATTGAACGATCTAGCCGCTCCCTCTCAACATACGGTGATACGAGACGTCATGCCATCGGATCGTTTCGCGCCTCCTGCCACGCGCGATATTCCCCTTCTCCCGTCTATGGATACCTGGGTAAATATACGTGACTTGGGCGCTAAAGGCGATGGCGAAACAGACGATACGGAAGTATTCCGCAACGCCATTGCCGGGCATAAACATATCTACGTGCCCCAAGGTTGGTATCGCCTGACGGAAACCCTCAAAATGCAGCCCGGTACAAGACTGATTGGCCTGCATCCTTTCGGTACGCAATTTATCCTGAAGGAAAGCGAACCGGCCTTTAGCGGATTCGGAGCGCCCAAACCGGTAATAGAATCGTCTGAAGGTGGAGACGACATTCTAAATGGCATCGGCATCTTTACCGGAGGATACAATTACAGGGCAGTAGGCTGCAAATGGATGGCCGGAGAAAAGTCGTACCTGAACGATGTAAAGTTCGTAGGCGGACATGGTACCATGCGGAAACCAACGCCCCGCGAACAACAGCAACGTCCGCCGAATGCCGGCAGAACCGCAATGATCAGCTCGCCAACCAGCCCGGTAACGGCACAAGGGTTAGACCTTGCCTGGGATAACCAATACTGGAGCCTGTGGGTTACCCGGGGCGGCGGAACCATCAAGGACATCTGGACGGCAAGCAGCTATGCAGCATCCGGCCTGTATATCAGTAATACATCCACGCCGGGACGCATCTATGCCATGTCGCTGGAACATCACGTACGCAGCGAAGCCCGTCTGGAAAACGTTTCTAACTGGAAGATATACGCCTACCAGTTTGAAGAAGAAGGCCGCGAAGGCAAAGACTGCAAGATGATGGAAGTGTCTAACTGCAAAAACCTGCTGTTCGTCAATCTATGGATGTACCGCGTAATCCGTGCCTTTACGCCGAAAGAATACGGTATCAGGCTATGGAACTGCGAAAATATCCAATTCCGCAACCTCCATAACTACACCCAGATACTGCCGGTAATCGAAATTCCCGTCTACGACGTAAACAAGAAGCTACCGGTATACGACTGGGACTTCGCCCGTTTAGACGTATCCGGCAAAGAAACAGGCAAACGTATCATCGATACGAGACCGGGCGCCATCAATAAGCTGGCCGAAGGCTTCGAGTTTGCCGCCGGTCTGACAGCCGACAGCAAGGGCAATGTGTATTTCGGAGAGAACCGCCTCAAAAAGATATATAAATGGGACGCTTCTACCCAATCACTCAGCCTGCTGGCCGACTATCCGTGGAAACCCTTCACTCTCGCTACCGACACAAAAGATAATCTGTTAGTCATCTTCCGCTACGACCCACAACCCGGCTATTTAGTGAACGGCGAACAGGAAAGCGCCCCCCGCCTGCCCGACGACAATCCGATGTACAGCGGATGGGGAAACAGCGGTTGGGCAGCCTGGGGATACGCCATCCATCCCGACAACCCGGACGAAACGTTCGCTCCACTGCAAAAGATTGTCACGAAGGAGGCCCGCAACATCCGCAAAATTATCTATCCTGCCAGCCGCTGGAGAGGCGATTTCAACAAGGTAGTGATGGCGATGCCCGAATATAGTTTCATAGCGCCCGACCAGGCAACGATCATCCCCGAAACATACGACTTGAGCCGATCGGCTGCCCTGGTTGCAGTAACGCCCGGCCAAACAGAACCTCTCTACGTAGCCCACGAGAACGACAAAACAACCGTAAAGCTCCACGTAAATGCCGACGGAACGCTCTCCAACTTGCAGGAAGCTTTCCCGCACGGCCAATACAGCAGCGCAACGGATAAAGACGGCAACGTGTACATAGCCGACGGCGAAATATTCGTTTACGACAAAGCAGGAAAAGAAATAAAGCGGATTCAGCTTGAAGAACGTCCCATATCCCTAACGATTGGCGGCAAGAACTTCAAGACGTTATTCGCCACAACAACCCAATCATTATACGGCATACAGCTATAGTGCAAAAGTGCGAAACCAACAAATAAAAACACCATGAAACAACTAATCACTTGCATGGCCACAGCAGCCCTGCTTCTATTAACCCAATGCACGCCTGCTCCGAAGGAGTTTAAAGTCAGGTTCGACAGCAATCACGAAGTCTCCGGTCAAAAGTTCGCCATTCGCGACATCAACCCCGACCTGCCCGGCAACTGGGACGAATACAACTATGTGGTACTGGAATACCGTATCGCCACAGCCCAACGCTTCCATGTAGGCTTTACCACCGACTACGGATACAACGAACTGCGCGTAATGAGCTACCTCCCCAACGGCTGGAACAAATTAGCGATCCCCCTCAAATTCTACCGTCGGCTGCCCGACGCACGGATAGATTTGGCCGCCACTTTCAACCAGCCCCGTTACACCGGCTGGATTAACCTGGGAGGCAAACGCGGCGAACTCCACGGTATCGACTCCATAGGCTTTCGCATGCGCGTACCTATTAATAATCCCGAACTCGAAATCCGCTCCCTGACACTCGCCGTAGACGACCCCGGCGATGCGTATCTGGAAGAAGTTTATGCCGTTGACGAGTTCGGACAACATAATTTGGTACAATACCCGGAAAAGATTATCTCGCTGGAACAACTGAAAGCCGAATGGAGCGCCGAAGATAAAGAGCTGGAAAGCGCCCACCCCGGCTATAACTATTCCCGTTATGGCGGCTACCTGCAAAAACAAGTAAAAGGCAACGGTTTCTTCCGGACGGAAAAAGTAGACGGGCGTTGGTGGTTTGTAGACCCCGACGGTTACCTTTTCCTTTCCCATGGCGTAGACTGTGTGAACCCCGGTGGAGGGGGAAACGCCAATAATCTGGATAAACGCGCCGGTATGTTCAAAGAACTGCCTCCCGAACAGTTTCGCCAAACGAACCGCAATCGCGAATCTGCCTCCTACGGCGCCTGGAATCTCTACCGCCGTTATGGAGAGAACTTCCACGAGCAGGCCAATGAGATGGTCATCAAACGGATGGACAGATGGGGACTGAATACCATCGCCAACTGGTCGAGCGCCGCCGTTTATAATCTGAAGAAGAAAGCCCATACCCTTCAATTACGCGGCCTTGCGATGGACGGTAACCTCATGGGCCTCGCCGACGTTTACGCCCCCGATTTTGTTGCCAAAGTAGACTCAAGTATGCGAACTTACCTTCCAGCCAATAAAGACAATCCTTGGATAATAGGCTATTTCGTAGGAAACGAACCGTCGTGGCTGGGACAGGAAGCCCGTCTTTGCGACCTGATCCTCGAAGGTGAAACCCGTCCCATCAAAACGGCGTTGGAACAATTCCTGGCAAATGATGCGAGCCCCAAACGCAAAAAAGAGTTTGTCTACCAAACGTTCAATACCTTCCTCCAAACCGTAAAAACAACCATGAAACGATATGATCCGAACCACCTGAACCTCGGTATCCGCTTCGGCAACCTGAACGAGTTGGATGAATCATTGATGGAGATTTGCCGCAATGCCTTCGACATCCTTAGTTTCAACTGCTACGCCTTAGAGCCGGGTAAAGAGATGATGGACCGCGCCCTGCGCCTCGCCGGCATCCCCATGATTATCGGCGAATACCACTTCGGAACGGTAGACAGAGGCATGGCGCAATCTCTTTGGCAAGTAGAAAACCAGGAACAGCGGGGCGTAGCCTACCGTTACTACACCGAGCGAGGCTATGCCCATCCGGGCCTAATCGGCACAGCCTATTTCCAATGGTGCGACCAAGATTTAATGGGACGCGGCTCCGACGGAGAAAACTACAATTGCGGACTAATAGACGTAACCGATCGCCCCTACAAATACCAGGTTGAAGCCATGATGGAAACAGCCAAACGTTTGTACGACGTCCACTCCGGTGCCGTAGAAGCCTTCAGTCAGGAACCGGAAAAGGCTCGCGGACATGGCAGCATCCCTGATTATTGGAATCAGTAATAAAGAAACAGAAAGAATTAAATACCATCTATTCCCATGAAAAATAGAATCATCATCATGGCTGCATTACTATTCGGCGGCATGCCGGTCTTACCGGATGTACAGGCGCAAGTAACGCTACGGGAAGGCAACCAGGTAATAAAAACCTACATACAAACGCCTCCCAATGTGATGCCCCGCTTCTACGAAGGACGCAACCATCAGGGCGTACAACGCAGAATATACCCTTATCCTTTCGACGACGGACTGACTACGAAAACAGAAGACGTAGCCTACCCGATGATCTTCCTCGAAAATGAATACATCCAACTGAAAATAACGCCGGAACAGGGAGGACGCGTCTATGCTGCTTATGACAAAACAAATGGTTACAATTGGTTTTATGAAAACCATGTGGTAAAACCGTCTCTCATTGGTATGGTAGGCAACTGGCGTTCCGGCAGTCTGGCATGGGGATACCCCCATCATCACGGCCCCACCACCGTAGAAAACATGGATTACGAAATAGAAGAGCGCTCCGACGGCAGCAAAACGGTCTGGATCAACAATACCGAACGCCTCCAGCGTGTCAACGTATTGATAGGCTATACTATCTACCCCAACTCGTCTATCGTAGAGATGACTATCCATCCGCGTAACCGTACGGCGATGGAAAATTCGTTTCTCTTCTGGTCGAACCCGGCCGTTCATTGCGACTCGGCTTATCAAGTGATCTTCCCGCCTTCGGTACAATATGTAACATTCCATGGCAAGCGTGATATGACAGCATGGCCCATAGCCGACAGCCGCTATAATAATTACGATTTCACAGGTATGGACGTTAGTTGGTGGATGAATACGCATGTACCGTCGTCGTTCTTCTCCTGGGATCCGCGCGAAGATTATTTTGCAGGCTACGACTACAACTTCCGGGCTGGTACCGCATGGGTTGGCAATCACTACGTATCCCCCGGCATGAAGTATTGGGCCGACGGAAACAATCCCAACGGATTCAAAACCAACGAAGGCCTCACCGACAACGACGGCCGCTACATCGAACTAATGGCCGGTTTCTACACCGACAATCAACCCGACTATAGCTGGCTGGAGCCATATGAAACCAAATTCGGTAAAATGACCTGGTTCCCCATTCGCGAACTGGGCGGCTTAAAGTATGCCAACCGCAATGGCGCCCTGAATTACGAGATAGAAAACGCCGACCTTGAAGTCAGACTAAACACCACATCTCCCCACAAGACCGCCAAGTTCGTACTGAAAAGTAAAGGCAGGGAAATAAAGGCCGAAAATATCAGCATCAGCCCCGCCAAGCCGCGAAAGATAAATATAAAACTCCCTGCCGGCACGGTAGAAGCAGACCTCGATATCGCTCTCTACGATGCCGGCGGCCAACTCATCCTCGGCTACATCCCGCAAGAACATATCTACCCCAAGCAGGATAAACCCGAAGCATTAGGCGCATTTCCCCAACCTGCCGACATCCAATCAGTAGAAGAGCTTTACCTGACGGGACTACGCATCAACCAGTTTCACAGTACGCTGGATCCGATGCCTTACTATCAGGAAGCCCTCAGACGCGATCCCGGCAATTCCGACGTCAATACCCAACTGGGCATCCTCGCCGGTAAAGATCACAATTGGGAGCAGGCGGAGAAATACCTCCGTACAGCAGCAACACGCCTGAAGATGAACTATACCCGTCCTAAAAATTGCGAAGCCCTCTACTACCTGGGCGTCGCCCTCCAGGAACTGGGCAAGACAGACGAGGCGTACGACTGGCTCTACCAGTCCGCCTGGGGATACGCATGGCATACAGCCGCCTACTATCAATTGGCTGAAATAGACTGTCGCCGTGGAAATTACGAAGTAGCCCTCGACCACATAAACCGTTCCCTTTCTACCAATACAGACAACATCCGGGCGTTAAATCTGAAAGGCCTCATCCTCCGCAAGCTGGGAGCCGGCGCGGAAGCGGAAGCGTGGTTCGAAACCGTCTTGCAAAAAACCAAAATCAATTATATGGCGATAAACGAACTGGCCTCCATAAACACCGCAAAAGGGAATCAGAGCAAAGCTGATGCAGACCTCAAAAAACAGGCGGGCTGGATGCGTGATGATATACAAGCTTACCTGGAGTTCGCCGCCGAATATATGTCGGCAGGAGCCTGCGAAGAAGCTGTAGACGTTCTTAGCCGGATGGAAGCGAAAGACAACAACTTCCCCTTGCTCTATTACTATCTCGGCCACCTAAACGAGATACAGGGCGACAAAGAGAAAGCGCTCGCTTATTACAAGAAAGCCGAAACGATGCCTTCAGACTACTGTTTCCCGTTCCGCTCTGAAGAAGCCGTTGTCTTACGCCATGCTATGGCAATGAATCCAAACGGAGCCAAAGCCCCTTATTACCTCGGCAACCTCTATTACGAACGCCAGCCCCGCAAGGCAATCGCCCTTTGGGAACAATCAGCGAAGCTCGACCCGGCATTTTATATCGTTCATCGTAACCTTGGCATTGCCTACAACGAAATTGATAAGGATTATGCAAAAGCGCTGACAAGCATGAAGAAGGCAGCCGAAGCTTACAGTGGAGATGCCCGCCTGTTATTCGAAATAGACGAGCTGAACGAGTTGAACAAAGTGTCTCCACAGGACAAATACGAATTTCTGATGGCAAACTATGCGACTGTAATCAAACGCGGAGAAACCTTACTGCGCCTCATCACCCGCTCCGTAGAGTGTGGTAAATATGACGAGGCACTACGGATGCTCGAAACAAACAGCATATCCGAAACCGAAGGTGCGCGCGGTATCCAGAATGCTTATCTCAACAGTTATACTCTCCGTGCTCTTGATGAAATCAGGAAGAAAGAATACAACGAAGCCATGAAGGATATAGACGCCGCCTTAGCTTACCCCATCGGACTATACGGTCGCGGAAGATACGCCCAACTATACTACCTGGCAGGAGTTATCTACGAATCGCGCAATGACAACGCGAAAGCCCGCGAATCATACGAAAAAGCCATACAGGTAGAAACAGAACGGGGCGACGATCGCGAATTTGATTACTACAAAGGCCTCGCCCTAATCAGGATGAACAAGCCCGAAGAAGCCAAAACTCTCTTCCAAAGAATGCTAAGCGACACCGCCGACAACAGCGCCGACACGCAATTCGACGGACGCCGCAGCAACATAGCCCAACAGGTAACGAATTACTATATGACAGGATTAGGTTACATGGGACTGGGAGACAAAACAAAAGCTTCAACAGCTTTCAAACGAGCATTGGAATTAAATCCGGGGCATATCTGGAGTTATAAGATGCTGGAGGAAAAGTAATCAAAACAGTCAGAGGAGTTAAGGATTTTTACTCCTCAACTCCTAACTGCCTGACTGTTTATTCTACTATTTTAACCGTAAGATCAGGCGTCGGCATGTCTTTGTCTAATGGGAACATGGGGCGGTTGATGCGTTTGTAAGGTAAGTTGGGTAAATCCTGGTTTATGCCTCCCAAGGTAAGCGCCATCATCCAGTCTGCTTGTATATCGTACAATTCGGGAACCAGATAGCCGAGTTTTACAACAACAATGTCGGCTTTCGCAGGGTCGATGTTATGTTTGGTAAACTCTTTTACATAATGGAACCCTTTTCGTTTCTCGGTTACAATGACATAGATACTGCCGATTTTTACGACTACTTCTTTATTATCCGGATTATCCAGATAGACGGAAGTGATGGTTCCCGACAGTTTTACCGGAGGGGCATAACGATTGTCTACGGCGGCGCCGGCCGTTCCTTCTACTATATTACCAACGCCGGCCTTTATGGCTTTGGCTACAAACTCCGGGCCGGGGATAGAGGCGTAAACCAACGTCTTGCCATCGGCAGAGGTAAACTCCGGGTGTTTCAGTAATTCGGTAATTGTCCAGGTTACATCTCCGGCGCCTCCGGCCGTTGGATTATCACCCATATCGCTGATAAAATAAGGTTTCTTCGTGCTGGATATCGCTTTATCCAAACATTCGTCTAATGTAGCGGTGGGAGCAACGAACTCAAACTGATGGCGTACGCTCCAGAAATGATGAGCCAGGTATTCAGCCGTGCGGACAACCATATCCTTGTCGTCGCCGTAAGCCATAACGACAGCATGATTACGGGGTTCGTCGGCCCAAGCATACCCAATCCAGATGGCGGCATCGGTTACGCCTGCTTGTTTGGTAGCCGGGTCGATAGACCCGTAGAGTGATTTGCCCGGCTCTACGCGTGTGCTTGTCTGTTCTCCAGGCAACAGGATAGGGATTGGTATCCATGCTTTACAGGCAGGACGCCCTTTCCCTGATTCCAGACGGTCTACCAGATTGACTACCGCCCTTTCCCGCGAGTCCATAGAATCTTCATGCGGAGCTAAACGATAACAGGTAATTAAGTCTGTATTTTCAGCCAATCGCCAGGTTACATTTCCATGCAAGTCCATGCAAGTAGAGATGAGGGCGTCTTTACCCACTGCCTCGCGTACCTTATATTATAAAGTCGCCTTCCGGATCATCAAGCCCTACAGCGCTCATCGCCCCATGAATATCGAAGAACAGTGCATCATACGGGGCGTTTGCTTTCAGTAAATCCAGAATCTGGCCGGTAAGTGATTCGTACGTTTCTATCATTAACGCACCGCCGGGAGTAGCACTGGCCACCATGGCCGGAAACCATTCGGCTTTATCGCGCATGGAAGCACCTTCACGCAGGAAAGGATAGGAATTGAGGAGCGCATCGCCCACTCTTTTACGAAAAGCATCTTCAGTTGTTCTGGCAGGAGAGAACGTACTACATTCAATCGCTATTCCGGCAATGGCAATACGCGGTTTCTTCTGCGCGAAAGAAAATGATATAATTCCGGTAAGGAAAAAGGCAATTAAAAACAGATACTCGTAATTTCATTGTATATTGGTGTTATAAAATTAGTAATAGCGCTTACGGCTGAAAACAAAAATACGAATAAAAAAAGAAAGGAGGCCGATAAAAAAGCCTCCTTCGCTAAAATAAATTGGATTTAGTTAATATCTTCTGGAGTTATAGCCGCCACCGCCGCCATTTCTGTTGCCGCCTCTATTACCGCCTCCTCTGTTGAATCCGCCGCCACCGCCGCCGCCGCTTCTACGGTCTTCACGAGGGCGGGCAATACTGACGGAAATATTTTTCCCGTCGTATTCTGCTTCGTTTAGTTCGTCAATCGCTTTTTGTCCTTCACCCTCATTAGCCATTTCAACAAATCCGAAACCTCTGGATTTTCCCGTTTCCCTGTCGGTGATAACTTTAGCAGAGGTTACTTCACCATATTCGCTAAATAATTCTGTTAAGTCGGCATCTGTTACGCCATAACTTAAATTCGAAATGTAAATGTTCATTCTTGTTTTATTAAATAATTATAGTTAGGAGGACTTTTTATCCTCGTATTTGTATATTAACAGCATTCAAATCACGGATTCCACGTTCGAGTTCAAAACTCACCAGATTTCCTTCTTTGATGTCTTTAGGGGCAGCGCTTATATGAAAAAAATATTTCTTCACGCTATTCAAATCCTTTATAAAGCCATACCCTTTTACTTCATTATAATATTCAACCCTCCCCGTATAAGTTGGCTCTTCTTCCATATCGTCTTTTCTGGGAGTTGAAATAACAATACTTTCCAAGTCTGTTTTATCTTTTGCTGTCGATTCCGGTGGCGTTGAAGTAATCATACCATTTTCATCTACATAAGCAAACATATCTTCCAATGAAGCGCCTTTATTATTATTACTTTTCCTGTCTTCCTTACGTTTCTGCTTTTCTTGTCGTTTAGACTGTTTCTTTTTTTCGTTGTCTCGTTTGTTTGTAGATGCAGGTCTTGCCATGTAACTCTTTTTCGTTAAAAATGAATTTAATTATATTCATACAAAGATACATGATTTTTCTGATTGACTATTATTTTTTATAATATATTCAGATAAACGTATGAAAAGTGCCTGCCGGTCGAAATATTTTTTCACGTAATCGTCTTAATTCTACTTTAACAGATTAATTTCAGGGCAAACATATAATTTATGCTTCCGAAACTTTCGTTAGAGAGCATGCCTGTCTAAGCGGCGCAACCGGCCCGCAACGTGGCAGATTCCTCAGCGAACAGGCCACAGACAGACAAACGGAATACATTACTTCAAAACTTTATTTTTTTTCGTTTTTTCAGTCACATTTCCTGCAACTATATTATATACAGAACAATAAGTGTGACGGGAACGTGACGGGAGTGTGACGGGAACGGCGTGTCTTCAACCGTTCCGTCACGCTCCAGTCACACCTCAGTCACACTTATTGTTCTTACTGTAACTGCTTTACGAATAATGTGACGGGAAACCGAAAAAAAAATAAAGTTT
>JAITRG010000090.1 GCA_031288515.1 Tannerellaceae bacterium | reverse complement strand
CCAATCCATAGAGAGGTGTTTATTTCTTCAAAAAAAAATCATTATATACTCTTCAGTAAACCACTATAATGTCTTCGACAAACCATTATAATGGTTTTACCAAAGCGCTATAATGGTTTACTGAAGACTATATAATGATTTTTTCAGCCTTCTCAATGGTATGAAACCAATTCGCCGAACCCACCCTTGTTTTTAACGTTTAAAGCCCATTATTTAACATTGAATTATAACTGACATCCGCAAAGCGATGGGACGAGGTTACGGTCGCCATAGGCGTTATCTACGCGGGCGACATTTATCCAGAATTTGCTTTCGTGAAGCCATTCCAGCGGGAATGCCGCTTTACTGCGCGAATATTCGTGCGCCCATTCATCGGCCGTTATTTCATATTCGGGATGCGGCGCATTTTTTAATACGTTGTCTTCTTTGGAAACCTTACCTTCTTCTACTTCTTTGATTTCTTTCCAGATGCAGTCAAGTACTTCAAGAAAGCGGTCGAGTTCCGCTTTACTTTCGCTTTCCGCAGGTTCGATCATCAAGGTTCCATGTACCGGGAAAGAAAGCGTTGGAGCATGGTAGCCGAAGTCCATCAATCGTTTGGCGATATCTCCTTCATCAATACCGGAACGTTCTTTTATTGTACGGCATTCGAGGATAAGTTCGTGCCCTACGCATCCGGTAGTTCCCGTATAGACAATACCGTAGGTATCCTTTAATTTGGCGGCCAAGTAATTGGCGTTGAGTATCGCTATTTGAGTTGCCCGGGTAAGCCCTTCGGCCCCTGACAGGCGTATATAGGCATAGGTAACAGGTAAAATACCCGCACTGCCGTAAGGAGCGGCGGAAACCGTATTCTGCCCGTTTCCCCACGTAACGGGATGCGAAGGAAGGAACGGCGTTAAATGTCCGGCTACACAGATGGGGCCAACGCCCGGTCCGCCGCCGCCATGAGGCGAAGCAAACGTTTTATGCAAGTTAAGGTGGCAAACGTCGGCGCCGATAATTCCCGGATTGGTCAGGCCTACCTGCGCATTCATATTCGCGCCGTCCATATATACCTGGCCGCCGCAGGCATGTACAATCGAACACATTTCTTTGATAGCGGCTTCAAATATGCCATGAGTCGACGGATAGGTAATCATCGTAGCGGCCAGCTTATCTTTATTGGCTTCGGCTTTTTCGCGAAAATCCTGCAGGTCTATATTGCCTTTCTCATCCGTTTTTACCGTAACCGTAGTATATCCGCACTGTACGGCGCTGGCAGGGTTCGTTCCATGAGCGGAAGCCGGGAGTAATACAATACTGCGATGCCCCTGTCCGATGCTTTCGAGATAAGAACGGATAACGCGAAGCCCGGCATATTCGCCCGAAGCGCCGGAGTTCGGTTGCAGGCTTACTCCTTTGAATCCGGTAATCTCCGCGAGGTAAGCGGAAAGATTTTCTATCAGTTCGTTATAACCTTCGGTCTGGTCTTCCGGCGCATACGGATGGATATGCTGAAACTCGGGGCGGCTTAAAGCGAAAAGTTCGGAAGCCGCATTAAGTTTCATGGTGCATGAACCGAGCGATATCATCGACTGGGCCAATGAAATATCCCGGCGCCCCAGGCGAGTGATATAACGCATCAATTCCGTTTCCGTACGATATTTCTTAAATACGTCTTGTTGGAGGAAATCGCTTGTACGGATAAATTTCCTGTCGAAATAGGTTTTTACAGGAATTGCTTCTTCCAGCATATACTCTTTTCCGGCTGCATCGGCAAAGATGTAAAGCAGTACGCCGACGTCGGTAAGCTGCGTTGTTTCGTCTATACTGACGCCGATTTGCCCTTCTTCAAAATAGCGGAGGTTTACCTTACAGGTAAGGGCAATCTCACGCAGGGCATTGAGGGATACGTTGGCCGGCAGCTCAATCTTCAGCGTATCAAAGAAGTTTGTATTGAGTTGTTTATATCCCAGTTTTTCTAATTCTCCGGCAAGAAAACCGGCGGAAGCATGGATACGGCCGGCTATGTCTCGCAGGCCATCTGCTCCATGATAAACGGCATAGAATCCCGACATGGTAGCCAGTAATGCCTGAGCCGTACAGATATTGGATGTGGCCTTTTCGCGTTTGATGTGTTGTTCGCGCGTCTGCAAAGCCAAACGATAGGCTGGGCGTCCGTGAACATCTTTGGAAATACCGATAATACGCCCGGGGATCGCTCTCTTATAATCGTCTTTCGCAGCCATATAACCGGCGGAAGGCCCTCCGTAAAACATGGGTATTCCAAAGCGTTGCGCGCTGCCGAACACTACGTCGGCCCCCCATTCTCCGGGAGGAGTAAGCATAACGAGGCTCATTAAATCGGCAGCTACGGCTACACGCGCTCCATTCTCATTCGCACGCTTCACAAACGCCGTATAATCTTCGACAGAACCATTCGCATCGGGATACTGTATAATAGCCGCAAATACGTCTCCGGTAAAATGGAATGTATTGTAATCGCCTGTTACCACTTTGATCCCCTGTGGAATCATGCGTGTGCGGATAACAGCCAATGACGATTCAAACAGATGATTATCGACAAATAAGGTATTTGCTTCCGCTTTGATTTGCGTGCGGCTGCGTGTGCCGTACAGCATGGTGGCCGTTTCGGCTGCGGCTGTGGCTTCGTCGAGCAGCGAACAATTGGTGAGGGGAAGCCCCGTCAGTTCGCAGATAACCGTCTGGAAGTTTAACAAAGCTTCCAGTCGCCCTTGCGATACTTCCGCCTGGTAAGGGGTATAAGAGGTATACCAAACCGGATTCTCCAATACGTTGCGCTGAACAGGAGCCGGGCATACGGTATCATACCAACCCATACCGATATAGGAAGTGAACACCTGGTTTTTAGAGGCAAGTTCGGCGATATGTTCGGCAAATTCCCTTTCCGTCATCGGTTCGGGAAGATTCAGCGTTTTGTTCAAACGAATATCCGGCGGAATAGTCCGGTTGATAAGCTCGTCCAGCGATTGAACGCCTATGGTTTGCAACATCGAAGGGATTTCTTCTTCTGCAATACCTGTATGGCGATTAACGAATTTAGTAGTGTCCATAAACATTATTGTGTTTTATGATAAGAAATTTATATTATAAAAAAGGATTGTTCATACTTTCACTAATCACATTTGTTTCAGGGCCATGGCCCGGATAAAGGATTGTTTCGTCGGGCAACGATAATATCTTGTCTTTAATAGCGGCTATTAACACCTCCTGATTGCCTCCCCAAAGGTCCGTACGCCCGATACTTCCATTGAAAATAACGTCGCCGGTGACGGCAAATCCGTTCTTCTTATTATAGAAAGCCAGGCTGCCGGGCGAATGTCCCGGAACGAGTAAAGCGGTTAATTCCGAGTTTCCGAATTTTATCGTTTCATTCCCCACAATATATTTTTCAACCGGAATACTTTGTATCCTGTCCTGAAGCCCGAACAGCCGCGCCTGCTCCCGAACCGAAGGAAGCGCGTCTGCATCGGCTTTATGCGCCTGCGGTTTAAGCCCGTACGCTCTGTTTGCAAATTCATTTCCGAATACATGGTCCAAGTGGAGATGGGTACAAAGTAAATGCTTCAACGTAAGTTTATTGGCTATGATATAATTGTTCAGCCCCCGTTCTTCCTCTTCACGGAAACACCCGCAATCGATTAATACGGCCTCTCCGGTTTCATCATGCAAAACATAGGTGTTTACTGAGAAATAATTAAATTCAAATGATTTTACTGTAATCATAGTGGTATATATACGGCTTTTTTAGTTTTGAAATAGTCTTCTTTGAAATACGCGTTTAATTCAATAAAGAACGCTTTATTCCGGAACGGTTGTATTTCATGTTGAAGCTCGCCTCCTTTGAGGCATATCAATCCGTTTGGGAGAGCGTTTTTTTGTTTTTTCGTTATATTTTTAGCGACGATTTTCGTTAAATCGACTAAAGGCATAACAGCGCGGCTGACCACAAAATCAAACGTCTGTTTCTCTTCCTCGACTCTTGCATGGCGAAACGTTACGTTGGTAAGCCCGATCGCTTCGGCTACCGCCCGGGCTACTTTTATCTTTTTTCCGATACTGTCTACCAGGTGGAATTGTACGTCGGGAAAATAGACAGCTAACGGGATACCGGGGAAGCCGCCTCCTGTCCCTATATCCATAACGGTCGTATCGTCTTTGAATTTCAGCATTTTGACTATCCCCAGGGAATGGAGTACATGATGTAAGTACAGATTATCGATATCTTTCCTCGAAATCACATTAATTTTAGTATTCCAGTCGGCGTACAGGGGATAAAGAGCGTCGAACTGTTCTTTTTGTTTATCCGTAAGTTCGCTGAAATAGGATTTCAGAATAGACAGTTGATCGTTTGCCATAATTAATCCCGGATTAGCGTTGAGACAGGACTGTCTTTTTTGAGTAACGGTTTCATATCGCTGTAAAGTAGCTTCACACGGGTGGTTCCTACTACATAGGCCGCTATTTCATATTCGTTGAAATAATAGGTAATGCCTTCTTCGTCTACCAGGAAATTCCCATTCGGAAATATTTCGTCGGCGCTGAAAAAACCGATACTTTCCAACTCCCGGACATTTTCCACTTCGTTTTGTTTGGCAATCCTGTCTACCAGCATAAGCGCCAGGGCGTCCTGAAAACCTTCTGTAAAAATATCATCTTCCGTCACAATTTCTCCCGTTTCAAGGTTCAACACAACATTCGTATGGGTATGAGCGCCATGAGCCCCTCCTGTATAATTTTCAAAGATGATGGAATAACACAGCAGATTTGCTTTATTGAAGGTAATTTCGTTAGACGACGTTTCATAATAAGAGAACCAGGAGGCAACAGGCGCATCTTTCGACTTTTCTTTTTCTTCTTTAAAATCATCTTCCAGGCTTTTATAGTCTTCCAGATAAATGTTTACGTATTCGTCTACGGCTTGTTCGGGAGTAAGCTCTTCGTACATATCGCCGAAACAGGAAGCGATGAAATGTTTTCTGATTTGACTCAATACTTCGTTATTCCCGAATTTTACGGGATACACGAATTTGATCCGGAGATTGCAACCGGGATTATCGGGTTGTTCCAGCATATGGTAGGTTTTATCCACCGTGATGGAGTCAAACTGTATGTTGTTCTCGGTAATCGTTTTCCTGTCCGTTCGGCAACTGAATAGTAGAATGCTTGCTAAAACGATAAAAAACAGAGGCTTGATTGTATTCGCTCTCATGGAGAATAGTTTTATTTATGTAAGGCACAAAGGTAAAGGATAAACCGGATTTTACCAATAATCATTCTTGTTTTTCTTTTGGTTTCCATTCCAGGTGTTCGGGGTAGTCGTTGTAATATTTCCAGGCGTTCGCCTTTTTTTTGTTTCGCCGCCTGGCTCTTTCCGTTTTGCTGAAAATGCCCATTAAGATGTCATCCAGCGAGAATGTCAGACCGATGCTAAGTACGCCGCCTCCTCTTTTTTGCCCGTCTTTTATCCGGTCATTATATACATTCGTAGCTTGCGCGGCTACCGAAAGGGGAGACTTGCCGATCTGTATCCGGTTTTTATCTCTCAGGTCGGGTATGGAAAAAGCGCCTTCCTGTGGCGTTCCGGCGGTATCCGTGCGAAGCGCCGGTTCTTTTTTATAAAGCGCAAAAACGGCGGGAGGTATTTTGCCGTAATCTACCGCTTCTTCGGAGGTTGTATCGGCAGGCTGTATGTCAAAATCTTTGGAAACAGGCAGGATAGGAGGGGCGGCAAGCAGTTCCATAGAGGGTTTACCGGTATTAATCAGATTTCCCGAACGGATCGCTTCCATTGTTTCGGAGTTTAACCGTACTTGTTCTTTGCCGGATAATATGTCTCTGAGCCTGACGGAATCTTCTTCCGTCCATTGCGCATAAAGGTTTCCCGTTTGATGAATACCTATAAATAACAGTAAAATGAATCGTTTGCCCATACCCTGTAATTAAACGGCGACAAGATACGGAAGCATTAAGTTTAATAGCCGCTTCTTTCTATTAAATAATATGAATGAAATGTTGAAGTTAATGAAAATGTAAAGGCGGGCGCTTCGATTGCCGGAGAATAAACAAACCCCTATGCAGCCATTGGCGCATAGGGGCTTATATGCGATTAAGCGGTTGCCCGTTAATGATTCTTAGCTTTGTTGCAACAGACTTTTCGTTGAAATAAGCTAATATTACGCCTGTTTTTTAATAAACTAACATTTCGGGAGTAATCCGTTCAAACTTCTCGGCCTCTGCCTTGCGGTACGAAACGGTTCCTTTATGCCAATTGTTCCAGATAGAAGGCCAGCCGCCGATAATATGGCTGAGGAATACGACTTTAAATTCGTGTAACCCTTTGGCCAGGGCTACCGATTTATCCGTGCGCGGAAAGCGTTTTACTTCGCCGCGGTTATTGATAAGCAGCTTACCGTCTATCCATACTTCTTCATTGTCGGAAGAAAAATAATAAACGCCGTCTTCGGGTATGTCTACATATCCCGTAGCCACCGCGGCATAGTACTTGACGCCGCGCATGGATTCGTCGCTGGGTTCAACGAGCAGCATATCCGGAAGGCTTTTTAATACGGACGTTTTCCATTCCGTCGCTTTAGGCAATTCGTCTACGTTGAGGAAATAACCGGGCGTAACCTGCATCTGCAATCCGGGGGATGTTTTTTCCGCTACGCAGGCAGGCGACAATGCCTGTTTTTCTACGGTGATGACGCGCGTCTTGCTCATCTTGCCCGAGGATAATGCCGAACGTATCTTTAATGTGCCGGATTCGGTAAATTCAATGGGCGAGGTATATTCCGTCGATTCGGGACCCGGCTCGGAACCATCCGTTGTATAAACCATTTTAACCGGGCGTACGGATTTGAACGCAAGCGAAGCTTTATCCGTAAACGCCACAAAGTTGCACGAACCGGAGGGCTGTTCCGGCTGAGGAATATAATAATTAATGTGGCGGGCGTCCAGACGAACCAGCGCATTGTCGAGACAGCGCTCAAAGTCGTCGTAGTCTTTTCTGTCGAGCGGCGTCCAACTTGTTTCGGCCAACGCAAGGATGCGGGGGAAGGTGCGATATTCCATCAATTCGTTTGTGTACATATATTCGGACCAGGCATTACACTGTACGCCCAGTATATGTTTTTCTTTACCCAGCGCAACCACTTCTTCGGGCGCAGGATTATAATTATACACCTTTTCAAGGGAAGCGAATCCGCCGATTGTGACCGGTTCGATTTTAGCGTCTCCCTCATAACGGTCCAGATACATTCCATCGTTTTGCGGAGTCATTATCACATCGTGATTCATCCTGGCGGCAGCGATACCGCCCTGTTCCCCACGCCATGACATAACCGTGGCCGTGGGAGCCAGGCCGCCTTCGAGTATCTCGTCCCAACCGATTATTTTCTTTCCGTATCCGGCCAGTACCTTTTCCATCCGTTGTACAAAATAACTTTGCAAACGTTCTTCGGCAGAATGTTCTTTGTCTCCCGTTAATCCTTCTTCTTTGATACGTTGCTGGCAGAGGGGACATTCTTTCCAGCTTTTTTTAGGACATTCGTCGCCGCCGATATGTATGTATTCCGACGGGAAAAGCGCTACTACTTCCTTGAATACATTTTCAAGAAATTCAAATACGTTTTCCTTGCCGGCGCAGAGTACGATATCTTCAACCCCCCAGATAATGCGGGGAGTTCCCTCTTCGCCTTTACAGGACAGTTCGGGATAGGCGGAAATGGCTGCCATCTCATGCCCCGGAAGTTCTATCTCCGGTATGATGGTTATAAACCGTTCGGCTGCATATTGTACAATCTCTTTTATTTCGTCCTGCGTATAATAACCGCCGTATTCATGCCCTTCGCCTTCAATACGTTTGGACCCAATTTCGGTAAGCCTGGGATATTGTTTGATTTCGATGCGCCAACCCTGGTCGTCCGTCAGGTGCCAGTGCATACGGTTGATTTTGAATAACGACAATACGTCCAGCAGTTTTTTTATCTCTTCCGCCGGCATAAAGTGGCGGCAGGGGTCGATCATAATGCCGCGATAACCGAAGCGGGGCTCGTCTTTGATGGAAACGGCCGGAGCTGTCCAGGCCACGTCTTTTACAAGAGACGGACTTTCTATTTCGGCCGGCAGCAACTGCAAAAAGCTTTGCATGCCGTAAAAGATACCGGCAGGCGTCCTGGCTTTGATCGCTACCAGGCCGGGCGTTATATCTAACGTATATCCTTCGTCGTTTACATCCGGCAAATTGTCGATAACCAGCGAGACGCCTTCAGATACTTCCTTTTCGCCGATGGAAAACCGGTAGCCGGTGGCCGGGCTCATCCTGGCGGCAAAATAACCGGCAATGGTCTTTGCTTCCGGCGTAGAGGCATAAATGGCCGTGTTTTTATCGAGTGTGAAAACGCCCTCGTTTTGTACAAGGGATAAAGGAGCGGGAATCACATGGACGCCCTGATTGTAAGGCGCCTCTTTTGTAGCTGTTTGCTCGCCACACGAAGCAAACAGCATGAATGCGGATACGGCGCACATGGCCGGTAAATTTCTCATGTTGATTTATTTAGTTTATAATAAAGCCTTTTTATATCACCAGGCAAAAAGCGGGTATTGTTTCATCAGGCCGTTTACTTTTTCGCGTACGGCGGCAATTGTCTTTTCGTTTTCGGGAGCGGAGAGTACCGTATCGATCAGTTCTACCGTTTCTCCCATAAAATCTTCTTTCGCGCCGCGTGTTGATATGGCCGGCGTACCGATGCGTATACCGGAAGTCTGGAAGGCGGAGCGGCTGTCGAAAGGAACCATATTTTTATTTACGGTAATATCGGCTGTCACCAGGGCTTTTTCGGCTACCTTTCCGGTCAGGTCGGGAAACTTAAAGCGTAAGTCAATCAGCATGCTGTGATTATCCGTACCGTCTGAGATGATCTTATAGCCTTTGTCTATAAAGGCCTGCGCCATAGCGGCGGCATTTTTTTGCACTTGTGCCTGGTATGTTTTATATTCCGGTTCGAGGGCTTCGCCGAAAGCGACGGCTTTGGAAGCGATGACGTGTTCGAGCGGCCCTCCCTGTATGCCCGGGAATACGGCCGAATCCAGTAGCTGAGACATCATTTTCACTTCGCCTTTGGGCGTTTTCTTTCCCCACGGGTTTTCAAAGTCTTTGCCCAGCAGGATGATACCGCCACGGGGACCGCGTAAGGTTTTATGCGTGGTAGAGGTTACGATATGGGCATATTCCAGCGGATTGTTCAATAGTCCGGCGGCAATCAAACCGGCGGGGTGCGCCATATCGATCATTAGTATAGCGCCTACCCTGTCCGCTATTTCGCGCATACGTTTGTAATCCCATTCGCGCGAATAAGCCGAGCCGCCCCCCACAATCACTTTCGGGCGTTCGCGAAGCGCTACTTCTTCCATCTGGTCATAGTCTACCCGCCCTGTTTCTTCTTTCACATTATATTCGGCAGCATGATAGAGTATGCCGGAACTGTTTACGGGCGAACCATGCGACAGGTGGCCGCCATGCGACAGATTTAATCCCAGAAAGGTATCGCCGGGGTTCATCGTTGCCAGGAAAACGGCGGCATTTGCCTGCGCTCCCGAGTGCGGCTGTACGTTTACCCATTCGGCGTTAAACAGCTTTTTCAGTCGTTCGATGGCAAGCGTCTCGCTCAGGTCTACTACTTCGCACCCCCCATAATAACGCTTTCCCGGATACCCTTCGGCATATTTATTGGTAAGGACGCTCCCCATGGCCTCCAATACCTGGTTACTCACAAAGTTTTCAGAAGCAATCAGTTCAATTCCTTTCAACTGGCGTTGCTTTTCTTTTTCAATAATGTCGAAAATAATGCTGTCTCTTTTCATTACCCATGAAAATTTAGTTAGTACAATGCGACAAATTTACATCATTTTTCAATGACTACCGACGATGCAGGCAGGTTATATTTGAAATCCTGTTTTTATGCCGGATATCCGGCGTGTTCAGTATCCGGCGCCTATCCTCCGACGCTCGCTTTTATATTATGTGAGCGGAAGATGGACAGGCATCGTTCCTGCGCTTCGGCGGAAGGGGTGGCCATGGGGATGGAATCGGGGTTGTAGGCGGAGCCTAACTTTTCATGCTTTCCGGCGGCAATATCATGGTAGGGTAGGAGGTGTACGATTTTAGTATCCCAGGGGAGGGAGGAGAGGAACTCCGCCGAGCGGCTTATGTTCGCTTCGTCTGCATTGACTCCTTCGATAAGGGGGATGCGGATGATTGTTTCTTTTCCGGCGGCGACGATCATCCGGAGGTTTGAAAGGATTAACTCATTGGATACGCCGCAATAGAAACGGTGTTTCCCGGCGTCCATGTGTTTGAGGTCTACCAGGAAGAGGTCTGTCTCGTTCATGATCCTCTTTACTGTTTCCGGCCTGGCGAACAGGCTGGTGTCTACGGCCCGGTGGACGCCCCTTTCGCCGCACTGTCGGAGTAATTCGAGCAGGGCGTCGGGGTGCATCAGGGGCTCTCCGCCGCAGAAGGTGACGCCTCCTTCGGACTGATCCATGAAGATGGTTTCTTTTTCGATTTCGTTTACGAGGTAGTCTGCGGCGTATTCCGTTCCCGACAGTTCCATCGCTTTCGCGGGGCATACGCCGGCACACGTTCCGCACAGCGTGCAACGATTATTGTCCATACGTATGCCGCCGGCTGTGAGGGATAAGGCGCTTGCCGGGCAATTATCCACACAGGTGCGGCATCCGATACATTTCTTTTTGGTATACATCTTTTGTTTACGGGCAGAAATTCCCTCCGGGTTATGACACCAAAGGCACGACAGCGGACAACCCTTGAAGAAGATGGTTATCCGTATCCCCGGCCCGTCGTTGATGGAGTAACGTTTTATGTCGAAAAAAGCAGTCAAAACTCCTGGTGTTCCGTGCGCGCTATGACGTCGGCCTGGAGGTCGGCGTTCATATCGTTGAAGTAATCGCTGTAGCCGGCCATGCGGACTAAGAGGTCGCGGTAGTTCTCCGGCGATTCCTGTGCGGCATACAGGGTGGCGGCGTCTACGATATTGAACTGGATATGGTGGCCTCCCAGCGCGAAGTAGCTGCGGATCAGCGAGGCTAATTTGGCTACGTCTGCTTCGCGTTTTAACAGGCTGGGGAGGAAACGGAGGTTTAGCAACGTCCCGCCGCTCTTTACCTGGTCTAACTTGCCTAACGATTTGATTACGGCGGAAGGGCCGTGCGTATCGGCTCCGTGCGAGGGCGATGTGCCGTCTGAAATAGCCAGGCCGGCCAGGCGTCCGTTAGGGGTGGCTCCCGTTACTTTACCGAAATAGACGTGGCAGGTAGTGGAGAGCATGTTCAGATGGAAGGTTTCGCCTTTGGTGTTCGGCTTGCCGTCGATGGCGTCGAACAGGTCGCCGTATACTTGCAGGGCGATGCTGTCGGCATATGCGTCGTCGTTGCCGAAGAAGGGCGTACGGTTGAGGATGGTTTGCCGCATGGCTTCGTCGCCTTCAAAATTAGCGGCTATGGCTTTGAGGATACGGTCCATCGTGAACGTTTTGTCTTCAAAAACATGCTTCTTCAGCGTGGAAAGGCTATCGGTGACGGTTCCCAGACCCGTACACTGTATATACGTGGTATTGTAGCGGGGGCCGCAGTTGTAGTAGTCTTTGCCTCTGGCGATGCAGTCGTCTATGAAAAGGGAGAGGAAGGTGGCCGGGGCGTATTTGGCGAACATCCGGTCGATGTAATTGCTGACGCGTATCTTCTGGTCGGCGATATAGCGCAACTGCCGGAGGAAGGCGGCGTAGAGCTCGGCGTAATCCTTGAAATCGCGCGGGTCGCCGGTTTGGATACTCGCTAATTTTCCCGTCAGAGGGTCGTAACCGTTGTTTAGCGTTATTTCTACTATTTTGGGCACATTCAGGTAGCCTGTCAGCAGATAGGCCTCTTTGCCGAAGGCGCCTGCCTCTATACATCCGCTGCATCCGCCTTCGCGGGCGTCCTGTAAAGACTTGCCCTGGCGCATGAGTTCCTGGATGTATGCGTCGGGGTTGAATACCGAAGGGTAGCCATGCCCCTGGCGGATTACTTTACAGCCGGCACGCAGGAAGCGTTCGGGCGTGCGTGAACTGATATGAATCGAGTTTCCCGGTTGAAGAATCTGCAACTCTTCCGCAATCTCGAGCATCAGGTAGGAAAGCTCGTTTACTCCGTCGCTGCCGTCGGGTTTTACGCCTCCGATATTGATGTTGGTGAAGTCGTTGTACGTACCGCTTTCCTTAGCCGTGACGCCTACCTTGGGGGGAGCCGGGTGGTTGTTTACCTTTATCCAGAAGCAGCAAAGCAGTTCCTTCGCCCCGTCCCTTGTGAGGGAGCCTTGGGCCAGTTCCTTTTCGTAGAAAGGGATCAGGTGCTGGTCGAAATGTCCCGGGTTCATCGCGTCCCAGCCGTTCAGTTCGGTGATAGTTCCCAGGTGTACAAACCAGTACATCTGGATGGCTTCCCAGAAGGTACGGGGGGCATGCGCCGGGACCCGGCGGCAGACGCCGGCTATCTTATGGAGTTCGGCCACACGTTCCGGGTCTTTCTCCGTCAGGGCCATTTCGCAGGCAAGGGCGGCATGCCGTTCGGCAAATACGATGGCGGCGTCGCACGAGATAGACATGGCGGTCAGTTCCTCCTGTTTGTCCGTGGCTTCGGGATCGTTCATGAAATCTAATTTTTTCAGTTCGCCGGCAATGCGTTCTTTTATATCCAGCAGGCCGAAGCGGTATATCTTACCGTCCAGGGCGGTGTGCCCCGGCGCTCTTTGTTCCATAAACTCGGTGAACAGCCCGGCTTCGTAGAGGGTACGCCAGGTATCGGGCACATGGCCGAAGATACGTTCGCGCTGGGTACGCCCGTTCCAGTAGGGAATCACCTCCCGCTCGTAGGCGTCGATATCTTTTTGGGAGATGGCGTAGCGTTGCAGGTCGCGCGTGTTTAACACGTGCAGGTCGTCCACGCTGTGGCAGGTGAGTTCGGGGAAGGTAGGCACGGCCTTTGGTTTCGGGCCGCGTTCGCCTACGATTAATTCATCTTTTCCGATATAGATTGTTTTCCGCCGGCAAATTTCCAGGAAATTAAGCGCCCTTAGCACGGGAACGGGGTATTTCCCGTCGTTTTCCCGGTAAAACGCAGTTTCGATAAGCGCCCTTTCAATGGATAAAGAAGGCTGGGCGTCGAACGATTCTTTCCTTAACCGTTTGATGCGCCCGTTCATCCCGTAAACATTCGCTTCTGCGGACGGGGCGAAATTTGATGCGCTCTCAGGCGCACGCTGAGCTGTTGTCGTATGCATAATCGTTTTTATTAAAGCAGTTAAAATAGTCGGGAAGTAAGGAGGGAATGGCCGCATTGCAGCCAGGCTGCGGTTGTTTAATGGTAGAACATTAAGCAGTGAAAGAGCCGTCTGTAGCTTTTGATTTTCATATAATTCGTTTTATCAGGGCAAATATAGAAACGTATTTCTGATTCCTTTATTATAATGTATGCAAAGATAACATCTACTAACCGATTTTACCCCATCGCCGTTGAACAAATTTCCAATCTTTCAGGAAATTTTCGCCGCCCAATTCCCCGCAGTGAAGAAGCCGCCGACAGTTTCCGCCGACAAATTCACTATAGTGAAAAAGCTGCCGACAGTTTCCGCCGACAAATTACCTGGTGTAAAAAGGCTGCGCACAATTAGAGCGGCCCAATTTACTAGTGTGGAAAGGCTGCGCACAATTAGAGCGGCCCAATTTACTAGTGTGGAAAGGCTGCGCACAATTAGAGCGGCCCAATATCCCGGAGCAAATGGCCTCGCCTGATTAGAGCGGCCCAATTTACTAGTGTGGAAAGGCCGCGCACAATTAGAGCGGTCCAATATCCCGGAGCAAATGGCCCAGCACAATTCGAGCAGCCCGATATCCCGGAGCAAATGGCCTCGCCTGATTCGAGCGGCCCGATTTACTAGTGTAGAAAGGCTGCGCACAATTCGAGCGGCCCGATATCCCGGAGCAAAATAGCCGCGCACAGTTCCGGGGGCCCGATATCCCGGAACAAAATAGCCGCGCACAGTTCCGGGGGCCCGATATCAATGACAGAAACAGTCGTTATTTTACAGTCCTTTTGAGGAAGGGATAGCGCTGCGGCCATTTCTTTTTACCCGCATACGTTTTAATTGTCTTCTT
>JAITRG010000165.1 GCA_031288515.1 Tannerellaceae bacterium | reverse complement strand
ATCCGGCACGCGCCCGTGATAATGCTGTTCGCCGGGATTAGGATATTTCCCGCCCGCATCGGTTCTAAGAGTCGTATTTGCAACTCCCGCCCGCTGGTCAGCGTTATGGTCTGATACACACAGGCACGAATGCTGTTTTTGCTTGCCAGCGTTTCGTTTCCGGCAGCGGTAACGAAACCCATATTGCGGGGCTGGCTGAAAGCGGCGATAAATTCATCGTCAGTCATGGGCGCGGATAATAGCGACACCACATTGTGGCTCACATGACTTACAGGCTGAACAACTGCTTTATCTTTGGTCGATACCGTTTCCATCGGTTGCGAAACTTCGGTTACAGGTTGTGCCGTCCCCGGCATATACTTCGCCGCCATCGCATACGATTTTTCGAGTAAAGCCGTTTGTTCGTCCTCTGCCGCTTTTTGCGCTTCGGCTTCCTCTAAGCGGCGTTCCAATTCCTGTATGCGCCCCTCAACGGCAAGCTGATCATCTGTTTTTCCGACAGGTTCTTCGTACCATGTCCCTAACTGACGGTTAATGTCGTTATAGGCGTTCGCCGACGAGTTAATCGAAGAAGCCGCCGAGCGGGTATTGGCATCCCTCTCGAATAGTTCCGGGGTTTCGTTATATACCTGCCGTTCGTGTTCTGTCTCACTTTGTGCCGTTTGACAGTCGAACATATCCGATAAATCTTGTAGGGAACGCATTTTGGATTCTTCCCGCTGGCGCATGGCATCCTGTTCGTATGCCGCCCGTTTGTCGCCGACAATCCCTTCGTCTTTGGGTACGGGCAGTTCGGCGTTAAAGCCGCTCAATCCCTCTGCCTTTTCTTTATCTTTGCCCGACGGGGCGAAGATAAACCACAGACACGCCCCGAAAACGAGGAAGAAAAGCGGGAAGATTATCATCTTCCTGCGCTTCTGTAATTGGGCGGTTGTCAGCTCTTTTTTCGGTTGAACCGACTTCGGAGGTTCTTTTTTCACCTCCGGCTTCACTTCGGGCGCGGAAGTTTCCGGCAGCCCTTCGTTATTTAAATTCTGTTCGTCCATATTCAAATTCGTTTAATTGTAATTGATAATTGATACTGTCCCGCCCTTCCTGTTCCGATTCCAGTTTCAGGGTTTCGATACGCTCGATTTCCATTTTGCGCCCTTTGTCCTTTCCGAAATTATAGATTGAAGAAACGGTCATGTAGATAGATAGCCCGCTGAATAAAACCAGCATCGTAACAATAAGAATAACCCGCCCGTCAGGGCTTAACGGTCTGATAAGGTGGCGTATCCTATCTTCCAGCCACTCGTTTATGTTCTGAATGATTTTCTGTAACATAACGCACTTACCTTTCCGTCACCCGTATATCACGGTTTTCGACAATCTCGAATTTCTCCATCGTGAAGCCGTGCGGGTTGTTATCACTCCGTACCGAATTAATCAAGTCAGCCCGTGTAACAAGGCTTCGCTCGGTAATATTCGACGAGCGGATAATGTACTGGCGGGCGTATGTTACCGTTTTATACGGGTACACATTGAAGTCGCAGGCGATAGAATCCACCTGCACAACCTGATTAATGTTACTTGAAATTAGGCGGTTATAATAACCCTTTTCCTGCATATCCTGATAGTATTTGAAAGCCGACCTGTCCACAAGGAACAGGGCGCGGCTTACATTACTTTCGATAGCCGATTTGTCGGGCGCGAGGGTAAAGAACAATTCATGAAATCGTTTTACGTGTTCCCGTGCTTCCACGGGACGGTTTTGCGAAAGGTCTTGCGAGAGGGCAAGCATGAGTGACTTGCCCTCGTCCAACACATAGATACGCTGGCGTTGCGCTTCGGCGAAGCTATACGACGACCAGACGGAATAACCCGTTATAGCGGCGCACAGTACCAAAAACACCATACCGAACAGGCGTATCTGTTTGAAACTTGTTTCGATATTTTTTAGACTTTTGAACTCCATTGTTTTAATTGTTTATTATTTCTTCAACATTCCTTTGATTGCTCCATAGCCTTTCTTAGCGAGTGAACCCGCCCGTCCTGCCACGTTGCCCGCAGCGGCTCCGGCAAGTCCTCCGGCGATTGCACCGCCTTTGGTTGCCGCCGTGTTCATGGTACGGTTTGCGCTGCCCATACCGCCACTTTGGATAATCCAACCCGCAACGGTCGGAATCGTGAAATACCCGATAATGCCGATAATCAGGAACAGGATGTACATACCGTTCGTTTCATCCGGCACGTATGACGGATCTTTGAGCAGCACTATATCTTGTTGGAGCATTAATGCCTGTATTTTGGATAGCACGGCGGAAAAGAGGTCGGCGACAGGAAGCCACAGGTACACGCTTATGTAGCGCGAGAGCCAACTTGTGAGCGTAGCCCCGAATCCGTCATAGACGGAGAGGGCGAACGACAGCGGCCCCAATATTGACAATACGATAAGGAAAAACGTTCTTATCGTGTCAATACTCAGGGCAGCAGCGTTAAAGAGCAGTTCGAAAAAATCGCTTATCAGCTTGCGAAACCACACTTTCATTGTGTACCAAGCGTGTTCCCACCACATGGATAGCTTTTCGCCGACTTGCCGGATACCCATTTCGCTCATTTTTTCCTCGTACACCTCATCATTGACAAGCCATTCCTTACCCTCGCGCACCCGCGCCTGATATTCCAGCGCATCGCGTTCGGCTTGCAGGGCTTCCACATTCTCGATCTGTGATTCTAAAATGGTATGTGTACCTTTTACCACAGGCGACATCACCCCGTTTATTGTTCCCAGCACGATTGTCGGAAAGAACATGATACAAAGCCCGATCACAAACGGACGGAGTAAGGGGAACACGTCGATAGGCTCTGCCCTTGACAGGGCTTGCCAAACACGGTACGCTACATAAAAGAGCGCACCCAGACCCGCTATCCCCTTTGCTACGCCGATCATATCCGCACAGAGCGGCATCATCTCTGTATAGAGATTCCGCAGCAGTTGGTGCAGGTTGTTAAAATCTATTGCAAGTAGTATCATGGCTTACCAGTATCTTTCGGAAGGACTGCCATACAATGCTTTCACCCGCGCCACATCGCCCTGTTCCTTGCTCCTGATAAAAGATATAGCGATATTCTTATTGGAATAGTAGGTTACAAGGTTGCGGTAGCTTGCCATCTTTGAATGGATTTTGTCGATTATATCCATGCGCTCCGCATCCGACAGGGATAGCCCGTTGGAGGGCGTAACGATATTCTTAATATCGGTCAACAGGTTGCCGCTTTCCTTTAATAGTATGGCGTACCCGTCGGATATTGCTGCCAGTTCATTCACCGAAAAATTCTTATCCGACAGCATTTTGTTAAAATTGGTCGAATAGATTTGGGAGATTTGGCTTACCATTTCCACCGTTTCTTTTACCTTGCGGGCATCTTTTATCAGGTTATGCACCGATTTAAGCGCATCGTAGTATTCTTTGCCCTGATTATAAATCTTTTGCATCTCCTGAAAAGAGTTGATTACGTTGGTTGCCGTTGTCGCCGTTTTGGAAACCGTCAGAATATTTTGCGCCAAGTTGGACGGGTCGATCACCGCCCATTGTGCTTTTGCCTCGTAGCCGCAAAAAGCGAGGGCTATCGTAAGGCTCAATATTATTTTCTTCATTGTTTTTTACTTATTTAATTGTTAATACTCTTAATTGTCCGGTGACGGAAGCAATCCGAAAACAGGTTACTCCGCCCGGACATATTCGCCGTAATCGGAGAACACCAACACGTCGCGCTCCCCATCGTATGACATTCCCACACGCCCGTACAGATAGAAAAAGGTTATGCCCCACCATTGCCATAGCGGGCAGTTGTAAACCGTATTGGGGTCGTAAGCAAACCTGATCCGGTGGTGGCGCACCCCCGTGCGATAAATATGCACCTCCGGCATCCGGCATCTGTCCCCGCCGCAGCTTACCCACCGTCCCCGTATCTCTTCCAACAGAAAATATTGCTGGTTTTTCAGCGGATCGGACGCAACTCTGTTTCTCTTCTGCATGGTTTCGTCCTCCTTACTTTTCGTCCTCCGCCCAGCGGGTGTAGTTAGCTCCGGGAGAAACCATAAGTGTATTCGTTTCGGTATTGAGAGCCAACACCGTAATCCGGTCGCCGTATCCGTAGTAGAGAATATCGCCATCCAACCAAATCAGCACGTAGCGTTCATCAGTCGCCCGCCCGTTGCGTTTAAGGTGGGTCAGTACAAAATGTTCTCCCTCACGGGTAATCTCAATGCCGCAGCGGTAATTACCCATAGTCCATCGTCCGCAAAGTCGGCTCATCGCCTGTTCCCTGCGTTGGCGTTCTTCCGCCTGCCAGTCTATTGGTGCGGAAAAAGGCGGTTCATTCTTTACTTTGTTTTCGCCAATGACGTAGACATCTATATCTACCTCTCTTTCGGTATCGGCGGGTTCGCCCGCCTGCATACCCAGCAACGCTTCGGCGAGAATGCTGTTAATCCCTGCCGTGTATAGCGTCAGCCTTGTTAATTGTTCATTACTTAACTTCATGATTTTTTTAGTGGATTGTGGGACGGATTGTAACCCGTCCCGGTTGATAATTATTTATGCCGTTTGCTTTCGGCAAGCTGTTTAATCGCCAGTTCGTAGTTACCGCCGAGTTCGTCCGTTTTTCGGAAGACTTCCAGTTTTTCGGATTCTTCCGTTGTGTACGTGAGGTATTCTTCACCGCTCACTTCCGTAGCATACACCGCCGATTGCACACCACCCAGCCCGAACCACACCTCTTTGTATAAGCGGTTCGGATTATTTGCCATGTTGATAGAAAGAATTTGTCCTTTCTCCTTTTCGGTCAGACCTAAAAGGGATTGGATCACATCGAATCTATTCATGAATTTGCGTTGATCGAGTAGAATTTTACAATCGGAGTTATTGATGATTGCCTCCTTGACAATGGGTGAGGAAATAATATCGTCCACTTCCTGCGTTACGACAATCGCTTCCCCGAAATACTTCCTGACGGTTTTATAGAGGTACTTCATGTATTCCGCCATATTGGGGGACGACAGGGCTTTCCATGCTTCCTCACAAATGAATTGCTTTCGGACACCTTTCAGCCTGCGTAATTTGGAAATGAACGCTTCCATGATAATGATCGTCACGACGGGAAAAAGTTCGCGGTTCTCCTTTATGGAATCAATTTCGAAGACTATAAAGCTCTTATTCAAGAGGTCTATGTTCTCTGCCGAGTTCAGCAGGAAGTCATAACGTCCGCCCCGGTAATACTGGCGCATGGTGGTCAGCATATTGTCGAGGTTAAAATCTTCCCGGCTTACCTTGATTTCCCTTTCGTCGAGTTCCCGGCGGTAGTCATCGCGCATAAACTCATAAAAGGTATTGAACGAGGGTACGATATTCCGGTCAGCCTGTATCTTTTGGATATAGGATGAAACCGCGCTACCAAGTTCGCCGGATTCGGTCTTACTGATTTTATCGTCTTCGGACTTCCACAGGGTCAGCAGCAGCGTTTTAATAGAATCTTTCTTTTCCACGTCGAAAACATAGTCTTCGGTGAAAAATGGATTGAAACTGATAGGGTTTTCTTCCGTGTATGTGAAATAAATCCCGTCCGCGCCTTTGGTCTTGCGGCGTACCATTTCACATAGTCCCTGATAGCTGTTACCCGTATCGACAAGCACCACATGAGTACCTTGCTCCCAATACTGGCGGACGAGGTGGTTCATGAAAAACGATTTGCCCGACCCGGAAGGCCCCAACACGAATTTATTCCGGTTGGTGGTGATTCCGCGTTTCATCGGCAAATCTGAAATATCCACATGGAGCGGCTTTCCTGAAACCCTGTCACACATCTTGATACCGAATGGGCTTGGTGAAGATTTGTAATTCGTTTCCCCGGTAAATAAGCAAAGCGCGGGTTCTATGAACGTATAAAACGATTCTTCGGCAGGAAAATCCGCTGCGTTTCCGGGCATCGCCGCCCAATAGAGTGTAGCCGCATCTACCGTATTGTGGCGGGGCTTGCACTCCATAAGAGCCAACTGGCTGCCGACATCGTTACGAATGTGTTTCAGTTCTTCCGTGTCATTCGACCACGCCATCACATTGAAGTGGGCGCGAACGGAAGTCAGCCCGAAGCTGTGCGCTTCGTTCAGGTATTCGTCGATCCACTCTTTATTGATTTGGTTTCCACGAGAGTAGCGGGAAAGCGACTGCATATTCCTTGCGCTCTTCTCGAATTGCCGTAGATTCTCCGCTGAATCATCCAAGAAAATATATTGGTTAAATACATGGTCGCAGGATAATAGCAGTCCCACAGGTGCGGCAAACGACAGGCGGCAATCGCTTCTATCCGTTGATAGGCGTTCATAACGCATATCCGTTCCGACCGTTCCCGGCAGGTCTTCCACATCCGACACCGTATGTATGCAGATATGTTTGTCGCCCACACGCAAGCCGTCGGCTCCGAGTTCCAAATCCTGCAAACAAGTCGTATCTTCGAGCGACAGGGCAAAATACTTCTCAATCAACCCTGCGCTTTCCGGCGTTCCTGTTATCTCGTCCGACGTTAAGCGAGTGAGTTTCACAAACCCCGAATCGTTTACGATGCGCTCGAATTGCCCGACAGCTTCCAGAAACTTTACTGTCGTTTCCTTATCTACTTCCTTCGGAATGATATTGCCCCGACAAAGGCTTGAAAAGTTCGACTGCATACGCTGGCGTTCTTTCGTTGTCTTTGTCAGGTAGAGGAAACAGGTATGATTCAGGAATGGACGTTCGTTGAAATGCCGTTCAAAACTGCGGGATAGGAAACTCATATCTTCCTTGTCTGTCTCCGGCTTGTAGTTCTCTTTCGTGAACCAATCCTGTTTTTGGATTACCGAATAATCGGGAAGCACCTTGATTGCTTTCGCCCATGACGAATGTATCGCTTCGTATTCCGCCGAAGTTACGGTAAACAGTTCGAGTAAGTCCACCCGGAAAGCTACCGTTATATCGGCATCTTTGGATATGATACAGTCATGTTCGACCGCCAGTAATGGGAATTTACTTTCGATGGTGGCGGCTTTCATCGTATTACGCATAAGCCACCCCCTTTCTTCGTTGGAAAAATCGGCGGGAGTTCCGGCGGTTAATCAGATAGCGGGGATGCTGCCGTTTGGCGAGCAGCTTCATCAGCCCGTGTTCCCCATACCGCGCGTTCAGGTTGAAAGTGAACCATACCAGCACCGACGCGGAGATAACCCCGAAGGCTATGCAGACCCATTGATCCACGCCTGCCATATACATAATGGCAAATAGGATAAATACAGAGAGCAGACCACCCGCGAAGATGAACAGGTATTGTGCTTTCAAGCCTTTGAACTCTACGCTTTTTCCAATGCCTTTATTTACATTGTAC
>JAITRG010000019.1 GCA_031288515.1 Tannerellaceae bacterium | reverse complement strand
TGTTTAAAATCCATGAAAAAGAGCGGGAAGAAAAGCAGGAAACCGAACATCTGTTGAATAATGTTGAAAACATTTTACTCAATGGTACACAGTTGATATTGAATCATGGATTCAAACTTGTGGGATTTGATGCCATAAAAGGCGATATATTAAGACATTTGGCGCTTGCCCGCCTGTGTCAACCGGCGAGCAGGCGGGGAACGGTAGAATAGCTAAAATCCTGTTTTGACGAGAATCCGGAACTGCATAAGATATTCCTTCCATATCTAAAGGAAAGTCTGCTTTTTCAAGTTTCTACCATAGAATAGCCGGACGTGCATCTACCGGTACGGCAATCGTTGCTACATGCAGAAAACTGGCTGTTGCATTCTATAACTCTATCAAATATGGAAACGAATTTGTAGAATACGGACAAGAATCTTATCTCAAGAAACAAGAAGAAAGAAACTTCTTATGAAACTTGCGAAAAAACATAATTTTGAGTTATACGAAGCTGTCTAATTCTATTTTTAGTTCATTAGAAAAAGGAAAGCTAAAAAAAAGAGGTAAAAAAACCAACCTGCGGTATAGCCAGGATATTTCACCGGTTCCCTAAATCGTCATAGAGTGTCTGGAGTAGGGCTTTTCCTTTATTGATGCGTTCCCGGCTTTCTTCTTTAGGGTTTTCGAGCAACGGTTTGTTGCTTTCATTATCGTAGGCTGATACGCCTGTATTGTCTATGAAGCCAAATCCGTTGTGATAGGTGTAGAAGGCATAAGCAGGGTAAGAGAGGGATAGTGAATTTTTACTAAAAGTGAATGCTTGATGGGGTATGTCTAATTGGTTGAGCAGTGTGGCAGCCAAATCGGTTTGATTGCCGATTGTTGTTATTTTTCCGGCTTCTTTTATAGCGCCGCCAAGCCATAACATAGGGATGTGGTAACGGGCCGGCTCATACTCTTTCAGGTTATCAGGATAACGAAAGCCATGGTCGGCAACCATAATGACTAACAAATCGTTCCAAACAGGCGTCGTTTTTATTTTATCAATGAAACTGCCGATACAACTATCCGTAAAAGCTACCGAATTAAGGAACGGGTTGTCTAAGCGTTGGAAAGGCGCTTCGAACGGCTCATGGCTGCTCAGTGTTAAAAAAGTACTGAGCCAGCGTTTCTCTTTTTCTTTCTTCGTGATGGAATTGTACAGATAAGCAAATGCAATATCGTCGTTTACCCCCCATTTACTTAACCTGTCAGATAAAGGAAAATCACGGTCGGCCACGATTGAGCTATAACCGGCGCTGTAAAAATAGCTTTGCATATTGGTGAAGTTAATGTCTCCTCCATATAACATATCTGCCGTGTATCCTTCGTTAACCAATGTTTTGGATATAGACGGTAAGGTCTGGCTTTTTGCCGGATACTTCATTATGGAAGTAGTTGGCTGAGCCGGATAGCCATTCAGGATAGCCACCAGGCCACGGTCTGTACGAAACGAATTGGCATACAGGTTTGTGAAGAGTATTCCTTCTTCGCACAGGCGGTTGAGGTTGGGGGTAACGCCGGCTGTTCCTCCTAAGGTTTCTATAGCATTGGCTGTAAAACTCTCCAGTATAATAAAAAGGATATTTGGGCGTTTGGTAGTTAGCAGCATATCCCCGGTTGATAATGGTTGAATGTTCTTATTAGGAGTAAGCAATGATTCAACGAACTCTTTCCGTTCGTCTTCCGGAAAGAAATTAAACTGCGACGCAAAATCCTGTTGTTTCGACAGAGAGGCCATCAGGCTGAATACAGGGTTTATCGCCGAATGGTTCAGGAATTGATTATTACTGAAATAAACCATTCCCACATTAGCTGTGGAGGTAGTGACGCCACCACGGATAGGTAAAAAAAGAATCCCTCCGGTAAACAGGAAAGCAAACGTATTTAAAATTGGCTTCTTTACAGGAGTATCCGGCAATAAGGGTATAATATATCTACTAAATAGTCGGAAAATGACAAACGCATAAACAATAAAAAGAACCAGTTGCCTGATAAACAAACCAACAGAAATACTTGCCATCGCATCCGAAGGCGATTTCATATAGAAAAAGATCGTTGCATCCATACGGAAACCCCAAAAAGTATATAAAGCTACATCTACAGCAAATATGGCAGCCACAAGTACAGCCATAATCCCAACGTAAACCGTTAGTACTTTCCGGAGATACCCTCCCGGAAACCACACGGAGATAAGGATACAAAGCAAAGGGATAACTGTCAGATAACCGGCAATCGTACAATCTAATTTTAAACCATGCAAGGCTACATTTATCCAATCCATAAATGCACATTCCCAAGCCAGCGCTTTATGATAAAGCATGAATACCGGTTTCTGAATGGTAAAGACCGGTAGCCAGGCAACAAATACAGCGAAGATAAAAAGCAGCCTCTTCGTCATTTATACAGTTTCTCTCTTAATGCGGCAACCGTGAGGTCTGAGATATAATCGTCATATTCCATCATCTTATCAATGATACCGTTCGGCGTAAGCTCTATGACACGGTTGGCTACGGTTTGAATGAACTCGTGGTCGTGGCTCGAGAAGAGTATATTCCCTTTATACGTGCGCAATGTATTATTGAATGCCTGTATGGATTCCAAGTCTAAATGGTTGGTCGGGGTATCCAGTATCAACGTATTTGCATCTTTCAACATCATACGCGAAATCATGCAACGCATTTTCTCTCCTCCCGAAAGTACATTTACTTTTTTCAATAATTCTTCTCCGGAGAATAACATACGTCCTAAAAAGCCTTTAAGGTACACTTCATTCGTATCTTGCGCGAACTGACTTAGCCATTCGATCAGATTATAGTCCGAATTAAAAAAGGCAGCATTATCTAAGGGTAAATAGGCTGTTGTAATGGTTTGCCCCCATTGGAAAGTACCGGCGTCGGCAGGCTCTTCTTCATTAATGATCCGGAAGAGGGCTGTCATGGCACGAGGATCACGACTTATAAATACGATCTTATCGTCTTTCTCAATGTTAAAATTTAAATCCCGGAAGAGAATTTCCCCCTCAATACTTTTTGTTAAACCTTTTGCTTCCAATATCTGGTTTCCCGGTTCGCGCGAAGGGGTAAAGATGATGCCCGGATAACGGCGCGAAGAAGGTTTAATTTCTTCAATATTCAACTTCTCAATCATCTTCTTGCGGCTGGTCGTCTGTTTGGACTTGGCAACATTTGCGCTGAACCGGCGGATAAATTCTTCCAGCTCTTTCTTTTTTTCCTCCGCTTTCTTATTCTGCTGTTGTTGCTGGCGAAGCGCTAACTGGCTGGATTCATACCAGAAACTGTAGTTGCCAGCAAACAACTGTAATTTTCCAAAGTCAATATCAACCGTATGTGTACAAACAGAATCGAGGAAGTGACGGTCGTGGCTTACTACTAATACCGTATGTTCAAAGTTAGAAAGATATTGTTCGAGCCAGCCAACCGTTTCAAGATCGAGGTCGTTGGTAGGTTCGTCTAACAGCAGGTTATCCGGTTGTCCGAAAAGGGCTCTTGCCAGCAAAACACGCACCTTTTGTTTACCGCTTAAGTCTTTCATCATGCTGTCGTGCAGCGTTTCTTTGATACCTAATCCGCTTAGCAGACTGGCGGCGTCGCTCTCGGCGTTCCAACCTTCCATTTCGGCAAACTTTTCTTCTAATTCGGACACACGGATACCGTCGGCATCAGTAAAATCGGGTTTGGCATATAACTCATTCTTTTCATTCATGATTGTCCACAACTCGCGATGCCCCATTAATACGGTATTTAATACCGTAAACTCATCGAAAGCAAAGTGGTCTTGACTTAATACGGAAAGGCGTTCACCCGGTCCCATAGAGATCGTTCCCCGCGTAGAGTCTTTTTCGCCGCTGATTATTTTAAGAAACGTGGACTTACCTGCTCCATTCGCTCCAATAATTCCATAACAATTTCCGGGTGTAAACTTCAGATTCACATCCTGAAATAAAATACGTTTTCCGAACTGTAAGTCCAGATTGTTAACCGTTATCATAATACTAATACTTGTAAAATTGTAAATTAGTGTGCAAAGGTACGAAAATAACAGTATGTTTGGAACTCAAATGATGAATAGC